>NZ_VRVH01000173.1:0-9527 GCF_008040095.1 Methylobacterium sp. WL6
AGTCTCTGCGCGTCTTTAAGACTATTTTGATTTTCTTCGGTCATTCAAAGTGCCATGCGATCCCTTTTTCATCCACCAAAGGTGAAGGTTGTCCCTCTGGCAAAGGCGATCGGTGAGCCGCGCTTCGAAGTACCTAGTATGCTAAGTCGCCGAGATGGCTTCTGGGTTGATTGCCGGGGCGGTGTCGCAATCATTTTCGGTCTAAGTGCAACTCTACTGCTTGGTCTCGTCGGCGGCGGCGTCGACTATGCCCGCCTCTCGTACCGCCGCACCCAACTTCAGAGCGCTGTCGATGCGGGAACCCTTGCTGGCGGTAATACCCTCAAGCTCGCATCATCGACCGTTGAGTCAGTCAAAGGCGTGACCGAACAGACGGTTCGAGACAGCGCCCATTTGTTACCGGATCGACCATTCACGCTCACCGTCACTGTAGCTAAAGATAAGACAAGTGTGTTCGCTCGCGCTGAGGAAACGGTGAGGCTGGCTTTCGGCGCCTTCGTAGGCATTCGTACGATGGTGGTGGCGGTACAAGCGCGAGCCAACGTCGTTGGCAAAATGCGCCTGTGCATGCTCACCCTCGACCAGAGCGCACCCGGCGCCTTCAACCTGCAGAAGAGGGCCGAGGTCACCGCAGATGGGTGCTCGCTTTATTCAAATTCATCCAACGTCAAAGGCATGGTTGGCGGCGACAGCGCCATGGCCAAAGCTCAGACCATCTGCTCGGCGGGCGGCTACAGTGGAGCGCGAGCGAACTTCGCACCCCCACCGCAAACGGGCTGTCCGACGCTGGGTGATCCGCTCAAGGATCGCTCTTTACCCGTACCGGGCAGTTGCATGCCGATCCCGGCTTCGGCCAACAGCAAGGGTGATACCAGTAAGAACCTTGTCGACCAGAGCATCACCCTTGATCCCGGCACTTACTGCGGCGGCTTGCACATCACGAAGAAGGCGAACGTCACTCTTCGATCTGGCATCTACGTTATGAAGGATGGGCCGCTCGTGGTGGATCAGAAGGGCTCGCTGACAGGTACGGATGTCGGCCTGTTTTTTGCCGGAGATCAGGCTGGTTTGCTGTTCGACAAAAAGTCTACAATCAGCTTAGCGGCTCCAACCACGGGTATCATGGCCGGCCTGTTGATGGCCGAAGATCGAACTGTCAGCAGTCCTGTCGACCCGACGACCGCAATCATCAGCTTCGTAGGCGCTTTGCTCTCTCCTCTTTCCCCGGCCCCGTCGCCGACACCTCAGCCCCTAGGTGTGACGCGCCCTCTGCGTACCTACCGCATCATCAGTGACGATGCGCGGACCATGCTGGGGACGATCTACCTACCGGTTGGCCGGCTGGTGATCGACGCGGACAAGCCTGTGGCTGATCAGTCCGCCTACACCGTAATTGTCGCCGCACAAGTCAACCTCTATGAGGGACCGAACCTGTACCTCAACGCAAACTACGACGCTACCAGCGTGCCGGTGCCTAAAGGCGTTGGTCCGATTTCAGGCAAGCTCCTACTCACCCAGTGATAATTCCAGAAACGAAATATAATGTTTGGTCAATAAGCGAAATTTGATGTCCACCTTCGGACGTCGCCCGCGCTTCGGCCTATTCCCCGAGTCGAAGTCGCTGGAAAGTCGATGAATGGCCGCTTGTTGGAAGCGCCTGTGGCGAACCAAGCGACGGGGTTCGGTCGAGAACCACCGACTGCCTATGTGCGGAAAACGGTCGGATCCCCGACATACGAATCAATGGGATTAATATCTTTTACATGCGAGTGATCGTTAAATTTAGTACTGATAGGCAAATACAGAGTCTGTCACGATGCAGATGAGACGTGCGACCGCAATGGGTCGCACGTCTCGTCTGCTTTTCATGCGGAAGCGGCGACCGTGTCAGCCACCTTCGCTTTGCGTGCACCAAGCCCCTCCGGCCGACCGGTGGTCGTATCGGTGACTGTCTGATGTTCCATCTCGGCGTTCAACTCCGCTCCGAGCAGGACGATGGTCGTAGAAATCCAGATCCAGGTCATGAAGCCGATGATGGCTCCGAGGGACCCGTAGGTTTCGTTGTAGTTGCCGAAGCTTGACACATACCATGAGAACAGCGCTGACACGACAATCCAGAGAACACCAGCAACGCCACTTCCCCACGTGACCCAACGCCACTTAGCAGCTTCCCGACTCGGACCGTATCGGTACAAAAGCGCCAGGCTGCCTAGGACAACGAGGAGTAGGATCGGCCATCGTGCCAAGGCGATGACCCACTCCATCGAACCCAAATTCAACAAGGCTAGCGCAGCTGGTATCACAACGATACCAACAAGAGCTAGAACCACAAATAAAAGTGCCCCGGCCGTGAAAGTCAAAGATCTCAGGTTTAACCAGAAGAAGTTGCGCTTCTCTTTCTCGTCGTAGACAATGTTTAGTGCATCGAAGATTGCCTTCATGCCGCCGTTGGCGCTCCAGATCGACACGACGATGCCGAAGGCCGCGGTGAAACCGAGGGTGCCACCTCCTTTTGCTGCGATGCGCTTGACCTGCTCGCCGATGATATCGAGGGCACCGCCCGGCATGACGCTTTGAAGAGAGGCCAACTGTTCATTGATGGTCGTAGGGTCGGCCACAAGACCGTAGATCGAGACAAAGGCGCCAATGGCCGGGAACAACGCCAGGATGGCGTAGAATGTGACGCCTGCCGCAACCAGCAGCACACGGTCGTTTCCGAACTCTTGGAACAGGCGCTTGCCAATATCGAGCCAACCTTTGGCCGGGATCTCGGATGGGGTGGACGCCTTACGGCCTCGGTCAACCTCTGTATCTGCGACCTGGGAAGCGGCCGCTCCTTCGTGGGTTCTTGGGCCTTCCTCGGCGCCTAGCTGACTCGATGCGCCTTCTGGGCGCGAACTGAGTCGGCGATGCGGTAGAGCCACCAATCCAAGAAGCGCGGTTCCAAGAAAGAGGGTCCAGACTATTGGGGAGGTCTCAGTCCGTGGCTGCGGGGTCAGCTGTTGGATAGGGTCAGTCATGGGGCATCTCGGGAAGTAGGCTCAAAAAGGGGGGGCCTCGGGTCGAGGCAGCGTACGCACATCTGCGTCAGTCTTGCGACCCATTCCATGCGCTCAGACAATTTTTCCAACCGCTGTGATCAGAAGCAGGTCGATTGTGGACGATATTAGATCATGAGGGAGCGCCAGATCATCGCAAAGCCAGTGAGGATCATCGCGACCAAGATCAGGCTTGCGGATGGGGGCGTACGCAGGTGCCTTAGCCGTGCGATGAACATGCCAATGAGAAGGTTTAGAACGACCACCAGGCAGACTTGCTCGATGGTCATGCGAGAATCCTTTCAATACTTTTAACTCGACGCAATGGGTATATGATTGAGAGAAAGAAGTGCTTTAGCCGCAGTGTTTTCGCTATTTCATCGAATTAGCGAGCTGCAATTAAATGCGTTTCTCTGGGTGGGAAGTCAGTGCATTGCCATTATGTGGGCTTAGGCGCCGTACTTGGTCCAGCTAGAACAGGTGCTGACTGGACGGAAAGCTGCTGCCGAATATCCCAAGCTTGACCAGTGTCGCGGCGAGCTCATATCGCCTCGTCCCAAGGCTGTTTTCGACGCTGGCCATTTCTGCGTCGTGGACTGTCATTGTCTCGGTCACCGGGAATTTTTCGATGCCGTAGCTGGAGGCTTCGAGGCAATGGCAGTGCTCGGTACGGCGAACCGATCCGGATCGCGTGTGGCTCGGTAGGCAGCCCCCCCAATGGGACCCTTGCCCTTGAGGAGCATCACGGTGCCGAGGCACATCATGAGGACTGGCACCGGATTGCGGCGGACAGCCTCCAGGGCGCCGTCGTAGAGGACGGCCCCGGTCGCGTCGTGGCGGATGCTGCCGAGCATGTCCTCGACGATGCCGGTGGGGGTGAGGCGCTGCGTAAGACCGTCCAGCGTCCGGCCCAGGCGGCCGCGGCTTGCCTCGATCTCGTGCTCCAGTGCGTCGGCATCACTCATCATGCGTCTGCGTGCTCCTTGATAACGGTGGCGTCCTGCCGAAGCTGGCGGCCTGTCCGAGTCGGCATGAGCCCGTTGAGCGAGAACCGGCTCCTGGCGGTCAGCGCCAGGACGACGCCGAGAACGAGGAAGACGACACCGACGATCAGGGCGGAGAGCGCCTCCGAGCCGACGACAGCGGCGAGCCACTTCATCAAAGCGTCGACCAGGACCAGGAAGCCGACGATTGCGAACACCGCTGCGCCGGCCATCGCCGCGAGGCCGATGACCACGCTTCGCAGGCTGTCGGTTATTTCCTGGCGGAACAGGGCGATCTCGCCCCGGACGACGTCGCCTGCACCCCGGAGCGCTTCGGCGAGCAAACTGGGAATGCCATGGGGAGACGTGGGTGGCGGGACGGCGCTCAAGGGTACCCGCCCCACGCCTGCCTGGGTTCACCGGGGGATTTGCCAGCACCTCCTTCGCCGGACCGGATGACGTGGAAAGCGCCGTACCCGAGCGCCCCGACCACCAGGGCCGTCGCCAACGGGTGGCCTAGTGCGCCCCCCTCGGCGTCGCGGTAAAGCTCACGCCAGCCTCGGCGTATGATACGGTCCGAGAACGCGTCGAGGTTGTCGGCGACGGCGTGGACGAACGGCTTTACCTGTGTTTGTCCATTGAGTTGGCTACCGCCCGAACGCAGCGCGCCGGCGAGCTCGGAGAGGAAGCCTGCAGCCTCGATCTTGTGCCGGTCGGCATAGCCGCTGGCTTGGTCGCGCACGGCATCGGCCAAGCCAGCCGGTGAGCGTGGCGCCTGCATCGGGCCATCGGCGAGGGGCGGACCCGCAAGTCGGGTGGGATCGCTCATGGTGCTGCTCCTGACCTGCGGGACGATGTGGGGACGGGCCTAGCGGCGGCCGTGAACGACCATCGCGAGAAGGTAGCCGAGCGAGCCCGCCATCGCGGCCATCATCAGCGGGGACTCCTTGGCGTAGCTCGTCACCGTATCGGCGCCCTGGCGGTAGGCGCGCTCGGCGTCGGGGAAGGCGTCGCGACCCTGCTTCATGGCACCCTGCGCAAGGTCGGAGGCCTGGTCGGCCACGTCGCGCACCGCGTCCTTGGCCTGCCCGTACAGGTTCTCGACGTTGCCCTTGGCCTCGTTGGCCGCACCCTTGGCCTTTGTCTCGTGGTCGCCGGTGACGTCGCCGACGGCCCCCTGGACCTTGCCGCCGAATTCCTTCGCCGCGCCGGTAATGCGGTTCTCGTCCATGGCTCTTCTCCCAAGTTGGTGCCGGACGCGCGAGATGCGCGTCCGGGGATTGGGTCGGATCGGTTACTTTTTGGCGCTCTTGCCGTGGGCCTTGGTCGAGCTCTCGTGCGCCTTCTCGGAGTGGCCATGGGCCTCCTTCGAGTGCTTGGCGGCGGCGGTCTCGTCGCCCTTCTCGTGGTGCTCGGCGGCGGTCTTGTGCGACTTGGCAGCGGCCTCGTGGTGCTTGGCAGCCTCAGCGTGCGCGGTCTTGGCCATGGTCGTGTTCCTCGGGTGGCACCGTCACGGTGCTCGTTGCGGTCATCTCGACCGGCGCGTCCGGACGGGAGGGATCCCGACCGGCATGCGGAATGTCCTCAGGTGCAACGCCTCAATGGGCGGGCAGCCTGCCGTCGGGGGTGTAGCGGTCCACCGCCGAAGGAAGCTCTGATGAGAGCCAGGAAAGAAGCTCGTTGCGGGAGAGGCCGGCCTGTCTCGAATGAGTATCGAGCTTGTCCAAACTAATCGATAGTTAGTGGTTGGCTTCGGTGCTGCCGACCATCAGAAAGGCAAGCGTTGTCGTCAGGAGCCAAGGACGAACACCTCTGTGCTGATCCAATTGGAACGGCAAAGCTCGTTTTGTCCTGGGTAGGCGCAACAAGAGCTACCAGTGTGCGTGCTCCTGCTCGGTCGGCATCCGGCCTTGCGGGGTGAGCTGGTCGATCACACCTGGCAACAAGTGGGAGAGCTGCGACAGCAGGTCGGAGCTTCCCATGCCCGTCTGCTGTGAGAGCTGCCCCACCGTTTCCGGACCGAGCGCCGCTCCGAGATCGTGCGGTGCGATTGGCTGGTTCTGTCCTTGGCCGATCCACGAGTTGATTGCCCCACCATGGCCGGCCTGGGTAAACTGCTCGACCAGGGCACCGAGACCTCCGGCTCCGCCACCGAGCAGACCCCCGAGGCCACCCCCGAGACCGCCGCCTGCGTTGCCCAGCATGCCGCCGAGGCCGCCGCCTCCAGCCCGTGCGGCCAGAAGGCTCATCAGGACGCCTACAAGGGGACTGGCGCCGGCGCCCTGCTGCTGACTGGCGTTGCCGCCGACCACACTGCCGATGATGCTGTCGAGTAGGCCCATGATCTGGACTCCTGAAGCGGCCTTTCGACCAGGTTGATCGGATTAGTCGATGCCGAGGCTGCGCTGGCGCGCGGATCCCGATGATCAGACCGGGTGATTGTAGACACGCACCCGGCGAGCACCGGACGTCCGTGTATCCGGGCTAGCCACGGGAGCGCCGACCGCATCGTTCTCGCGCACGATCGAGCCTGCGGCTGCGTCCGAACCAATCAAGGTCGAAGTATCGCTTTGCGACGCGCCAGCCGTCTTGCTGCTCCAGCCCTCGCTTTCCCAACCCTTTGTACGTGCGTCGAGATCGACAGCGCCATGCTCCTCCAGGATGCGCATGGTTACAGCGGCGTGGGCCTCATCCACCTTCGCGGTCAGTAGCGAACCACCCCGGCGCACGCCTTCAGCGTAGGCATGCGCATCGGTCTCGCTCACGCCGGCGCTGGTCAACGAACCGGTCAAACCACCTGCCGCGGCACCGAGGCCGGCACCGGTCAACGTCGCGACGAGCCAGCCCGCAGCCACGACCGGACCGACGCCCGGGATGGCCATCAGCCCGAGGCCAGCGAGGAGACCGGCACCGCCACCCAGGATCGTGCCAAGCGTTGCACCGGTCCCTGCACCGTTGGCGGCATGGTCCACCGGATCGCTGGTTCCAGTGGTGGTCGTCTCCGTCTTGTTGCCGACGAGACTGATGTCGGAGTGCGGCACACCGGCCGCCTCCAGCTTCGTCACGGCCGCGGCAGCGTCGTCGTAGCGATCGTACAGGGCCGAGAGGGTCTGTGTGGGCATGGAAGCACTCCGAGGGGTTTGAACCGGATGAATCGAACGCGGAAACCGGCTAGCGCACTGCGACGTTGCCTTTGAAGTCGAGGCCGACGCTGGCCGGCTTGCTGCCCATCAGCGCATCGCCGCGCCAGATGCCGTCGCCGTCCTTCTTGAGGTTCTTGACCTCGTGATAGCCGGCCTGATCGAGACGTCGGCGGGCCTCACCCTCAGTGAAGCTGTTGGCGCCCCGCTCCAGTTTGACGTTCGCTCCCGCTCCTGTGACCACTGTCGCGTTGGCGTGATCCGTGTTCGGCCGCGTCACGGCGTTCTGACCACCGGAGGTCGCGCTGGAGACCCCACCTGCTGCCGGCTGCCCGGTGACGGTTGTCTGTGCCGATGCGGGTGCTGCCGCGAGCAGCGGCAAGAGGAGAAGAAGCGAGCGGTTCAGGAACATGGCGGCGCCTGTTTGACGGGTTGCGGTCGAGAACGGGCCGACCCGAACTCGGATCTCGGCATCATGCGCTGCCTGGTGCATCAAAGCTCCAGGCAGCGCTTCTCGGATGGATCAGACCGGCTTGCGGGTGCCGGGCGCGGCGTCCGTCGTGGTGGTGCCGGTCGTGCCAGTGCGACTGACGTTGCCGCGCTCGTCCTCGACCTCGACCTCGGTATGGCGCACCTTATCGGTCACTGTCTCGACGCGCTGAGCCGCATCCTTGCGGATGCCGACCTCGCCAACGACCCGGGCTTCCTTAGACACCACTGCCTCTTCGCGCATCTCGGTGGCCTCGATGACCTTGTCCTCGAACAGGGCCATGTCGCCAGGCGTCACCGCTCGGTCGACCACACGTCGATCGACGTGCACGGTCTCGTCATGCAAGGTGACGTTCTCGCTTACCGCCTTCTCAACGGCGTAGGAGCGCACCCGCACCCGGCCGCTGTCGACCATGCGCTTGCCGACGTTGAGCCGCTCCTCAACAACCGGGATGTAGTCCGACTCGCCCGTGGTCGTGCCGGCGGCCTTCAGCGCCGCGGCGCCCGTAGCCGTCGTTCCGGTCGCCGTCGTACCCGAGGTCGAGCTAGCTGCCGTTGCTCCACTGGCCGAGTAGCCGCTCCAGCCTTCCTGGCGCCAAGCGCTTTCACGCTGGTCGAGATCAATCGAACCGTTCTGCTCCAGGATGTCGTAGGCTGTGTCGGACTGCGTCGGCTCGACACTCACGGTCAGCAGCGTGCCGCCTCGGCTCAGACCCTCGCTGTAGGCGTAGCGATCCTCCTCGGGCATGAAGAAGTCCTTGAGCGAGCCCCAGAACCCGCCCTCGTCCTTGCGGTAGTCGTAAGAGCCGCTGGTGCGGGCCGTCTGCGCTCCCTGCACCAGCTTAATTGCCGATTGCGGGATGCCGGCGGCGACGAGCTTGGCTTGAGCGGCCTGTGCCTCGGTCGGGCGATCGAAGAGCGCGGTGATCGTCTGCGTCATAATGTTTGCTCCTGAGCTGATAGGGGATTGATCTGCTCGCTGGCGTGGCCTTCCGGATCCACGCGTTCGACCACGGCGTGCTGCTTGCGCAGTGTCACCGGGACCTCGACGTCCTCGCCCGCCGTGGTCCGGCGGACATGCACCTCCTCCTTCAGGACGAGGCGCTTCTCGACGACGAGGATCTCTTCGAGGACGGGGATGATGGTCACACCGTTCTCCTCGCGGACCACCGGGGGCGTCTCGCCCTCGGCCAGGGTCCGGTTGATCGGCACCCGGGTAACCCCGACGTGATCGCTGCGCAGGGTCTCGCGCAGGACCTGATCGACCGCCTCGGTGCGGGTCGAGACCCGCACCCGCCCGGTGTCCACCGCCCGCTTGTCGATGCGGGCGGTCTCGGCGATCAGCGGGAGCGTTACGCTCTCGCCGACGGCGACCTCCGCCGCCTTCTTGCCTTGTGACCCAAGGAGGCGCGGCTCGATGGCGGAGGGGTCGCTCACCGTCAGACCCGACGCTGGGTCGTGACGACGGGGGCGGTCCGGGTGAGCACCGGATCGACGGCGGCACCACGGCCGGCGAAGAAGGCCGACAGCGCACCCAGGATCAGCGCCAGGGCACCGTAGAGCGCGCCCTGCGAGCCGACGCGTGCGGCGGTGTCGGCCGCTTGCTTGGCCTGCTCCTTGGTCTGGGCGACGGTGTCGTTGAACTGCTTGGTGTAGTCGGCGACCTGGGTCCGGGCCTGCTCGACCGGGATGTTCTGTGCCTTGGCCAAGGCCTGGGCGGCCTTCTCCTGGGCGTCCTTCTGCTGGGCTGCGTCACCGGTCACTGCAGCGCGCATCGCGCTGACGGCGGCGTTCTTCAGGGCCTCCGGATCGTTGCCGGTGCCGTTGCGGACCTTGCTCTCGATGTTCGAGAACGGGTTGTCCATGCCGGGCAGCGA
>NZ_VRVH01000174.1:0-9486 GCF_008040095.1 Methylobacterium sp. WL6
CCTCCCAGACCCTGCTCAGCGCCGCCCTCGTCGGCCCGGCCCTCCTCGGCGCGCTGCGGAAGCTCGATCCGCGCCTCATGGTGCGCAACCCGGTGATGTTCGTCGTCGAGGTCGTCGCCGCGCTCACCACGGTGCTGTTCGTCCGCGACGCCGCGACGGGCGCCGAAAACCTCGCCTTCTCCGGGCAGATCATCTTGTGGCTCTGGTTCACGGTGCTGTTCGCCAACTTCGCCGAGGCGATCGCCGAGGGGCGCGGCAAGGCGCAGGCGGATTCCCTGCGGCGCACCCGCACCGAGACCATGGCCAAGCGGCTGACGGGTGCGGGCCGCGCCTTCGAGACCGTCCCCGGCAACGACCTCAAGGTCGGCGACGTGGTGCTGGTCGAGGCCGGCGACATCATCCCCTCGGACGGCGAGGTGATCCTCGGCATCGCCTCGGTCAACGAGGCGGCGATCACCGGCGAATCCGCCCCGGTGATCCGCGAATCGGGCGGCGACCGCTCGGCGGTGACCGGCGGCACGCAGGTGCTCTCCGACGAGATCCGGGTGCGGATCACGGCCGCGGCCGGCTCGACCTTCGTCGACCGGATGATCGCGCTCGTCGAGGGCGCCGCCCGCCAGAAGACCCCGAACGAGATCGCGCTCAACATCCTGCTCGCCGGCCTGACCCTGATCTTCGTCTTCGCCGTCGCCTCGATCCCGAGCTTCGCCTCCTATGCCGGCGGCGCGATCCCGCTGATCGTGCTGGTCGCGCTGTTCGTGACGCTGATCCCGACCACCATCGGCGCGCTGCTCTCGGCCATCGGCATCGCCGGCATGGACCGGCTGGTGCGCTTCAACGTGCTCGCCATGTCGGGCCGCGCCGTGGAGGCGGCCGGCGACGTCGACACGCTGCTCTTGGACAAGACCGGCACGATCACGCTGGGCAACCGTCAGGCCACCGCGTTCCGCCCCGTCCGCGGCGTCACCGAGCAGGAGCTCGCCGACGCGGCGCAGCTCGCCTCCCTCGCCGACGAGACGCCGGAGGGCCGCTCGATCGTGGTGCTGGCCAAGGAGAGCTACGGGATCCGCGCCCGCGACATGGCAAGCCTCGACGCCACCTTCGTGCCGTTCACCGCACAGACCCGGATGAGCGGCGTCGACCTCGCCGGCTCGCAGATCCGAAAGGGCGCCGTCGATTCGATCGTCGCGGCGGTGAGCGGCGGCCCGGTCGCGACCCGGGGCTCCAGCGCGGCCCTGGCCTACGCGCCGACCGCCTCGGCCGAGAGCGTCGAGGAGGTCCGCGCCATCGCCGACGACGTCGCCAAGGCCGGCGGCACGCCGCTCGCCGTCGCCCGCGACGGACGCCTCCTCGGCGTGGTGACGCTGAAGGACATCGTGAAGGGCGGCATCCGGGAGCGCTTCTCCGAGCTGCGCCGCATGGGCATCCGCACGGTGATGATCACCGGCGACAACCCGGTCACCGCCGCCGCGATCGCCGCCGAGGCCGGCGTCGACGACTTCCTCGCCCAGGCCACCCCCGAGGACAAGCTGGCGCTGATCCGCCGCGAGCAGGCGCAGGGCAAGCTCGTCGCGATGTGCGGCGACGGCACCAACGACGCCCCCGCCCTCGCCCAGGCCGACGTCGGCGTCGCGATGAACACCGGCACGGTGGCGGCGCGCGAGGCCGGCAACATGGTCGACCTCGATTCCGACCCGACCAAGCTCATCGAGATCGTCGGCATCGGCAAGCAGCTGCTGATGACGCGCGGCGCGCTGACCACCTTCTCGATCGCCAACGACGTGGCGAAGTACTTCGCCATCATCCCGGCAATGTTCCTCGGGCTCTATCCGCAGCTCCAGGCGCTGAACGTGATGGGGCTCGCCTCGCCCCAGAGCGCGATCCTGTCGGCGATCATCTTCAACGCGTTGATCATCGTCGCGCTGATCCCGCTGGCCCTGCGCGGCGTGGCCTACCGCGCGGTCGGCGCCGGCGCGCTGCTGCGCCGGAACCTAGCGGTCTACGGCCTGGGCGGAATCCTGGTGCCCTTCGTCGGCATCAAGGCGATCGACCTCGCCGTCACCGCGCTCCGCCTCGCCTGATCCTCCCCCTTCGCGTCACGAGACACCGCCATGCTGACCCAGCTTCGCCCCGCCCTCGTCCTGCTGATCGCGCTGACCGCGCTCACCGGGCTCGCCTATCCGCTCGCGATGACCGGCCTCGCCGGCCTCGCCTTCCCGAGCCAGGCCGCCGGCTCGATCGTCCTGCGCGACGGCAAGCCCGTCGGGTCGAGCCTGATCGGCCAGGCCTTCGCCGACGCGCGCTACTTCCAGGGCCGGCCGTCCGCGACCAGCGCCGCCGACCCGGCCGATCCCGCTAAGACCGTGCCGGCGCCCTACAACGCCGCGAACTCGTCGGGCTCCAACCTCGGCCCGACGAGCGCGGCGCTCGCCGAGCGGGTCGGCGCCGACCTCGCCCGCCTGAAGGCCGAGAACCCGGGCGTGCCGGTGCCGGTCGACCTCGTCACGACGAGCGGTTCGGGCCTCGACCCCGACCTCTCGCCCGCCGCCGCCCTGTTCCAGGTGAAGCGCGTGGCGGCCGCGCGCGGGCTCCCCGAGCCGGCCGTGCGCGACCTCGTCGAGGGGCAGGTCCGCGGTCGCTGGCTCGGCATCCTCGGCGAGCCGCGGGTGAACGTGCTGGCGCTCAACCTCGCGCTGGACGGGCTGGCGAAATAGGCGCTGGCCCATTCGGGCCCCGTTGCGGGTAGGATGCGCCCCCGATGCCCGAGCCGAGCCGAGACCCGTCCCGCCCCTCCCCCGACGCGCTGCTCGAAGCCGCGCGCCGCGAAAGCCGGTCGCGCGGCCGGCTGAAGATCTTCCTCGGCGCCGCGCCGGGGGTCGGCAAGACCTACGAGATGCTGACCACGGCCCAGGCCAAGGCCCGCGCCGGCCTCGACGTGGTGATCGGCGTGGTCGAGACCCATGGCCGCGCGGAGACCGAAAGCCTCGTCGCCGGGCTGGAGGTCGTCCCGCGCCGCGCCGTCGCCTACAAGGGCACCCGCCTCGACGAGATGGACCTCGACGCGCTGCTGGCCCGGCGCCCGGCCCTGGCGCTGGTCGACGAGCTCGCCCACACCAACGCGCCGGGCTCGCGCCACCCGAAGCGCTACCAGGACGTCGAGGAATTGCTCGACGCCGGCATCGACGTCGACACCACCCTCAACATCCAGCACGTCGAGAGCCTGAACGACGTCGTCGCCCAGATCACCCGCATCCGGGTGCGCGAGACCGTGCCCGACGGCATCCTCGACCGGGCCGACGACATCGAGGTGATCGACCTCAACCCCGACGACCTGATCCGGCGCCTCGAGGACGGCAAGGTCTACCTGCCCCGCAACGCCGCCCGCGCGCTGCGGCACTACTTTTCCCGCGGCAACCTCACGGCCTTGCGCGAGCTGGCGCTCCGCCGCACCGCCGACCGGGTCGACGACGAACTCCTGAGCCACATGCGGGCCAACGCCATCCCCGGGCCCTGGGGCGCGGGCGAGCGGGTGCTGGTCTGCGTCAGCGAGGATCCGCGCGCGGCCGGGCTGGTGCGCTACGCCAAGCGCCTGGCCGACCGCCTGCACGCGCCCTGGACCGCGCTCTCGGTCGAGGGGCCGCGGGCGCAGGCGCTGTCGGAGGCCGCGCGCGACTGCATCGCCGACACCTTGCGGCTGGCCGACCGGCTCGGCGGCGAGGCGGCGACCGTGCCGGGCTCGCGGCGGATCGCCGACGACATCCTGGCCTATGCGCGGAGCGCCAACGCCAACCACGTCGTGGTGGGCAAGTCCGAGCGCTCGCGGCTGTTCGAGATCCTGAACGGCTCGGTGGTGCACGACCTCGTGCGCGGCTCAGGGCAGATCAGCGTCCACGTCATCGCGGGCGAGGCGCAGAGTGGGGAGGCGCAGGGCGGGGACGCGGCCGGGCCGAAGAGCGTGCGCACGGCCGCGGAGCCGTCCCGCTCGGTCTGGCCCTACGCGGTCGCGCTCGCGGCCGTCGGGGGCGCCCTCGGGATCGCGCTCGCCCTGCAGCCGATGCTCGGCGTCGAGAACGCCGACCTCGTCCTGCTCACCGCCGTGGTCGCCGTGGCGGTGCGCTTCGGCCTCGGGCCCTCGCTCGCCGCCGTGGTGGCGGCCTCGCTCGCCTACAACTTCTTCTTCCTGCCGCCGCTCTACACCTTCACCATCGCCGACCCGACCAACGTCGCCGCCTTCTGCCTGTTCACGCTGGTCGCCGTGCTGGTCTCGAACCTCGCCGCGCGCACCCGCCAGGAGGCGGTGGTCTCGCGGGCGCGGGCCGTGGCGAGCGAGCGGCTCTACGGCTTCAGCCGCAAGCTCGCCGGCTGCGGCACCCTCGACGACGTGCTGTGGGCGACCGCCTACCAGATCGCCGCGAGCCTCGACGTCCGCGTCGTGCTGCTCCTGCCCGAGGCCGGCGCGATCGCGGTGCGCGCCGGCTACCCGCCGGAGGACACCCTCGACGCGGCCGACCTCGCCGCCGCCAAGTGGGCCTTCGACAACGACCGGGCGGCGGGCCGCGGCGCCGACACCCTGCCCGGCGCCAAGCGCCTGTTCCTGCCGATGCGGACCGGCCGGGGGACGCTCGGCGTCATCGGCCTCGACGCCGACCGGGCCGGGCCGATCCTCTCGCCGGAGAGCCGGCGCCTCCTCGACGCGCTCTCCGACCAGGGCGCGCTGGCCATCGAGCGCGTCCGCCTCGTCGAGGACCTCGACCGGGCCGAGCGCGCGGCCGAGACCGACCGCCTGCGCCAGGCGCTGCTCACCTCGATCTCGCACGACCTGCGCACGCCGCTCGCCGCCGTGCTCGGCGCGGCCACGACGCTGCGCGACCTCGACGACGCCCTCGACGCCCCCGCGAAGGCGGATCTCCTCGCCACCGTCATCGCGGAATCCGAGCGCCTCAACCGCTTCATCGCCAACCTCCTCGACATGACCCGCCTGGAGGCCGGCGCGGTGGTGCCCAACGTCGCGCTGCACGACGTCGCCGAGATCGCCGACACGGCCTTGCGCCGCCTGGAGGCGATCCTGTCCGGCCACCGCGTCGTGGTGGAGATCGCGCCCGGCCTGCCGCCGCTGCGGCTCGATCCGGTGCTGTTCGAGCAGGTGCTGGTCAACCTCCTCGACAACGCCGGCAAGTACGCCCCCGAGGGGTCGACCATCCGCCTGCGCGGGCGGCGGGACGGGATGCGGGTGCGGATCGAGATCCTCGACGAGGGCGGCGGCCTGCCGGAGGCGGACCTGGAACGGGTGTTCGACACGTTCTACCGCGTCGCCAAGGCCGACAGCGTGCGGGCCGGAACTGGCCTCGGCCTGCCGATCTCCCGCGGCTTCATCGAGGCGATGGCCGGCACGGTCGTCGGCGCCAACCGCCGCGACCGCTCCGGCGCGGTGTTCACCATCACCCTGCCGGTCCCCGCCGAGCCCGCGCGGACCGCCTCGGATCGGGCGGCATGACCCTGCACATCCTCGTCGTCGACGACGAGCCGCCGATCCGGCGGCTGCTGCGCACCGGGCTCGGGACCCAGGGCTACGCCGTGCTGGAGGCGCCCGACGGCCGCACCGCCCTGGAGACCCTGGGCCGCAAGGCGTCCGGCCACGAGACGGTGGACCTCGTGATCCTCGATCTCGGGCTGCCCGACATGCGCGGGCACGACCTCCTCGCCCGGATCCGCGCGGCGCATCCCGCCCTGCCGGTGGTGGTGCTGTCGAGCCGCGACGACGAGACCGGCAAGGTCGAGGCGCTCGACCTCGGGGCCGACGACTACGTCACCAAGCCCTTCGGCATGGGCGAGCTGCTGGCCCGCATCCGCACGGCGCTCCGCCACCAGCTCGCGACGGAAGGGCAGCGCCCGCTGTTCCAGGTCGGGCCCCTGAGCGTCGACCTCGTGCGCCGCATCGTCCGGGTGGAGGGGCGCGAGGTGAAGCTGACGCCGCGCGAGTACGACTTCCTGCGGGTGCTGGTGCAGCATGCCGGCAAGGTGCTGACCCACGCCCAGCTGATGGGCGCGGTCTCGGCCTCGTCCGACCCGCAATACCTCCGGGTCTACATGCGCCAGCTCCGGCAGAAGCTGGAGGCCGATCCCGAGCGCCCGCGCCTGCTGCTCACCGAGACCGGCGTCGGCTACCGCCTGCGCGCGCCCGACGACGGGCTGTCGCGCTGACGGCGTCCCCGATGCGGATCTTTTCCTGAACGAACAGGTCCGGCGCGGGTTGTGCAGGCCGCGATCCCGTTCGGATCGCAAACCCGTCCGCATCGCAAGGCCGCCCCGCCCCATGAACACCACGACCCCGGATACGACCCTGAAAGCCGCCGACTTCGCGGCTCCAACCGTCCTGCTCGCTGGCACGGTGGATTACGACATGTACCGGGACTTCCGGGCCCAGATCGGAAAGGCCCCGTGCGAGGGGCTGGTCGTCGTCGAGCTGACCACGCTCGGCGGCGACCCGGAGGTCGCGCGGATGATGGGCGAGGACATCCGCTTCAAGAGCGCGATGAACCCGCAATGCCGCTACGCCTTCCTCGGCAAGGCGGCGATCTACTCCGCCGGCACCACCTTCATGAGCTTCTTCACCCGGCAGAACCGCTACCTCACCCCCGGCACGCGGCTGATGATCCACGAGCGCAAGCTCGCCAAGGAGCTCCGGATCAACGGTCCGCTGACCACCTGCATCGCCACGGTGAAGGCGACGCTCCACGAGATCGAGTGCTCGATCGCGATCCAGAACGAGGGCTTCGCCAACCTCGTCGAGGGCTCGAGCGTGACCCTCGACCAGGTGATCGAGCGGGCTCCCTACAATTGGTACATCGAGGCCGAGGAGGCCCGCACCCTCGGCCTGATCGAGGCGGTGATCTGAGGCTCATGCCGAGTCTTCAGGCCAAGCCTCGTAGGTGAGAACCCATGAGGTCCGGCGGACGACCGCCGCCCGGCGGTCGCGGGGGCCGACCCTCGATGAGCCGGGCTCACCGAGGGGCGGCATCAGAACGCCAGCTTCATCCCGGCGACGAGGTTGCGCGGGGCGCCGGCATAGATCGAGCCGGTGGTGCCGGCGAGCACGCCCGCGCCGTTCTGCAGCCCGGTCGTCGCGCTGATCGTGTCGGCGAGGTTCTGGGCCGAGGCGGCGTAGACCGTGTCGAACAGGTTGCGCACCTCGACGTAGAGCGTGAGGCGCTTGGCGTAGCCGCCGGGGAGTTCCGTCGCGTAGTGGACGTTGGCGTTGACGATCGCGTAGCCCGGCGCCTTCAGCTGGTTGGCGTTGTCGAGGTAGAAGTCGTCCTGGAACACGGTCTCGACGAAGGCGCCGAGCCCGGCGAGCGGCCCGGCCGGGACGTCGTAGCCGACGCGGGCGAGCAGCTGGTTGGCCGGCACCCCCGGGATGCGGTTGCCGGCGCGGTCGAGGCGGCGGGTCAGCGCTCCGGCGCTGAGCTGCTCGACATAGCGGGTGTAGACCTGGTCGTCGAAGGTGTAGGCGGCGACGATGCGCCAGCCCGGCGCGAAGGCCCAGTCGGCGCCGACCTCGAGGCCGCGGTGCTCCGAGGCCGGGGCGTTGAAGGTGTAGCTCTGCAGGCCGGCCCCGGGCGATTGCGAGACGAGCTCGTTGCGGAAGATCTCGTAGAAGCCGGTGACGCTGAGGCGCAGCCCCTCGACCGGCGTCCAGTCGGTGCCGAGGTCGAAGCCGAGGTTCTCCTGGGTCTGCAGCCCGGTGTTGTTGCCGGGCAGGCCCGCCGAGGTCACGAACAGGTTGCTCGCCGCCGGCGTGGTGTAGCCGGTGGCGACGCGGCCGCGGAACGCCCATTCGGCGCTCGGGCGGTAGACCAGCGCCAGTTCCGGGGCGACGTTGAGGAAGCTGCGGTTCGCGTCCGCGATCGTCGTGGTCGCGCCCGCGGCCGCGTAGGCGTAGGCGAGGCTGCGCCCGGTGATCGACGTGGTCTCGGCGCCGATGCCGACGACGCCCGTCCACTGCTCGGAGAGCGCGACCTCGGTGCGGGCGCGGCCGCCGAGGTTCGACTGCACCGCCTCCTGATCGCCGATCAGCGCGCCCAGCCGCGGGCCGCCGTAGGGCGCGCGGTTGTAGGTCGAGATCCGGTTGTCGATGGTGCTGTAGGCCAAAGCCACGTAGCCGACCGCCGGCAGGCCGAACAGGTCGTAGCGCCGGGTGAGGTCGGTGAGAAAGTTCCAGGACGGGTACGAGCCCCGTGACGCGGTCGCGTAGAACGGCTGGTTGAAATTGCGCTCGTCGAAGCCGAGTTGCGTGCGCCAGGTGGTCTGGGCGTCGATGTCGTGCTCGTAGCGCGCCGCCACGATCGTGCGCCGGTCCTTGCGCTCGAAGCCGGCCTCGTCGGCGGTGACGCCGACCCTTCGGCCGTAGGCGCCGTTGACGAAGAGGTTGGTGAGCGAGCAGCCCGCCGCCGCGGTCGCCGCCGCCGCGCAGCCGCGCTGATAGGGGTTGGTGCGGAACTCGGCCAGCGACGACCGGGCGGCGAGGTCCGCGTGCAGGTCGTTGTTGATCACCTTGAGGGTGAAGCGGTTGTCCGGCGTCGGGGTGTAGCTCGCCAGCAAGTCGATGGTCTGCGTGTCGTAGGACGAATGGTCCTGGTAGCCGTTGGCGCGCACGTCGCTGGAGAACAGGCTGATCTCGAACGGGCCGCTGACGCCGCCGACCGTGAAGGAGGTGCTGAGATAGCCGAAGCTGCCGGCATCGGTGCCGATCTCGTAGCCGTCGATCTCGCGGCCGGTGCGGGTGCGGAAGGCCAGCGCGCCGCCCGTGGCGTAGTTGCCGAACAGGGCCGATTGCGGCCCGCGGAACACGTCGATGCGGGAATAGGCCCGCGGGTCGGAGAGGTCGAAGCGCGCGGCGCCGTCGGGCTGGGTCAGGACGAAGCCGTCCTCCAGCACCACCGTGTTCTTGATCACGCCGGTGGAGCGGGCGTTGTTGCCGCGGATCGAGATGATCACGTCGCGCCCGCCGTTGCCCTGGCGCACGGTGACGCCGGGGCTGTTGGCGAGCACCGCGCCGACGCTCGTCGCCGGCCGGTTCTCGATCGTGTCGCGCCGCCCGATCCCGGTCACGACCTGCCCGACCGGATGCTCGATGACGCTGGGCGCCGAGCCCTGCGGCGCGGCGACGCCGAAGGGAATGCCGGCCGCCGGTGCCGGCCCGTCGCGCTCGCCGACCACCGAGAGCTCGGAGAGCGTGACGCTCTCCTGTGCCTGTGCCTGTGCCTGCGCCTGCGCGACGGCGAGCGGGCTGGCGGACAGGAGGAGGAGGCCGGCGCGCAGCCGGAGCTTGGGCAGGAAGGGCATCGGGCGGGCTCGTCTGATCGGGAGGCAGGCGGGATCGGCCCGCCGGAAGAGGTTCGCGATTCGATCAGAGCAGGGTCGGCGGTGCCCTCGGCCGGCCGGCGATCCGGGGGCGATGCGGGATGCGGGCGGGCGGCGGGGTCGGCC
>NZ_VRVH01000175.1:0-9415 GCF_008040095.1 Methylobacterium sp. WL6
CCACAGCCTGGAGCCCGACGGCAGCGCCGTGATCCCGCCGCCGCCCCATCGCCGGGCGGCCGTGCTGGTGCCGGTCGTCGCGCGCGATACCGGCCTCGCGATCGTGCTGACGCAGCGCGCCGCCCACCTGCGCGACCATTCCGGCCAGGTCGCGCTGCCCGGCGGCAAGATCGACCCGACCGATGCGAGCCCGCACGCGGCGGCCTTGCGCGAGGCCGAGGAGGAGATCGGCCTGTCGCCGGAGCGCGTGCGGATGCTGGGCTACCTCGATCCCTACCTGTCCGGCACCGGGTTCCTGGTGGCGCCGGTGATCGGTCTGATCGACCCGCAGGCGCGCCTCGCGCCGAACCCGGCCGAGGTCGACGCGATCTTCGAGGTGCCCTTGGCGGTGCTCGCCGACCGCGCGCACTACGAGCTGCGGATGCGGGTGTGGCAGGGGCGCGAGCGGCGATTCTACGCCCTCCCCTACGGCGAGCGGCTGATCTGGGGTGTGACAGCGGGCATCCTGCACAACCTCGCCGAACGGCTCGATTTCGGGCGGCCGAAGGCCCAATCTTAAGCCGCGCGGGGATCGCCCGCGCCCAACGATCGGGTGCCATGCTGCGTCGCTTCGTGGAGGAGTTCGGGCTCTTCCTGCTGCCCTTCGGGCTGTTCTTCGCCTACCTGCTGCTCGTCGGCCGCAACCCGCTGCAGCGGGCGCACTGGGACGCGCAGGCCTTCCGCCTCGTCCTGGCCGGCTTGGCCGTGGTGATCGCCTCGATGGTCGCCTCGGGCCTGTTCTCCGAGCGCCATGCCGCCGGCTTCGTGCCGACCCACATGGAGAACGGCCGCCTGGTGCCGGGCGAGTTCCGCTGATGCGCAGCCTCGACCCCGAGGGCCCGGCACGGCTGCTCGCCAGGCCGGAGGTGCGGGCGGCGCTCGGCGCCCTGGACCAGGCCGGCGAGGAGACCCGCCTCGTCGGCGGCTGCGTCCGCGACGCGCTCCTCGGGATCGACGCCGCCGACATCGACCTGGCGACGACACTGCTGCCCGACGCCGTGATCACCCGCGCGCGGGCGGCGGGCCTCAAGGCGGTTCCGACCGGGATCGAGCACGGCACCGTCACGCTGGTCGTCGCCGGCCGACCGGTCGAGGTCACGACCCTGCGCGAGGACGTCGAGACTGACGGGCGGCACGCGGTCGTCCGCTTCGGCCGCGACTTCGTGCGCGACGCCGAGCGGCGGGACTTCACGGTCAACGCGCTCTCGCTCGGGGCCGACGGTACGCTGCACGACACCACCGGCGGCCGCGCCGACCTCGCGGCCGCCCGCGTCCGCTTCATCGGGGACCCCGCGACCCGGATCCGCGAGGACGCCCTGCGCATCCTCCGGTTCTTCCGCTTCCATGCCCGCTTCGGCGAGGGCCGACCGGACGCGGACGCGCTCGCCGCCTGCATCGCCGCGCGGGCGGCCCTCGACGGCCTGTCGCGGGAGCGCGTGCGATCGGAATTCCTGAAGCTTCTGGCCGCGCCGCATGCGCTCGAGGCGGTCGATGTCCTCGCCGAGACCGGCCTCCTGGCCCGCATCACCGGGGGCGTCGCCGAGAGGGGGCGTCTGTCGCGCGCGATCGCGGCCGGCGCTCCGACGATCCACCGGCTCGCCGCCCTTTCCGTGACGACGCGGGCCGATGCCGAGCGCCTCGCCGAGAGCCTGCGCCTGTCCAAGGCCGAGCACGTCGCCCTCGAGGCTTATGCCCGCGCCCTCGCCGCGCTGAAGACCCGGGCCGTGATCGACATTCCGGCGCTGCGGGCGCTCGCGGCCGAGCACGGAACGGCGGCCCTGGGGGCGGCGCTGGCTGTCGTCGCCGGCGAGCCGCGGCCGGTGATCGGGGCCGACGCCGCGGCTGCCTGGAGGGACATGAAGGACGGCCCGGCCCCGGTCCTGCCGGTGACCGGCGCGATCCTCGTCGCCCGCGGCATCCCGGCCGGGCCGCGGATCGGGCTCGCCCTGGCGGCGGCGCGCCGGCGCTGGCTCGACCAGGGCTGTCCCGTCGGCCCGGAAGCGGCCGAGGCGCTGATCGCGCACGTCCTCGACATGGAAAAGCCCGCCGAACCGCACCGGTGACGGCGGTTCGAGCGGGCTTCGGGGAGCCTCGGCCGAGAGCGGCGAAGGGCTCAGAGCTTGAGGAGGTTCTTGGTCTCCTGGAGCTGGACGATCTGGCCGTTCAGCTCCTCGCGCTTCCGCAGGTCCTCGGTGGCGTCGCGCTGCAGCTCGGCCGCCTCGATGTCGCGGTCGAGGGATTCCGGGGTCAGCTCCTCGATCGGCGCCGCGCGCTCGGCCAGCACCGTCACCCCGGTTGGGCCGATGTCGGCGAAGCCGCCGCGGACGTAGATGCGCTTGCCGCTGTTGGCGCGCTCGGTGACCACGATCACGCCGACGCGGAGCGAGGTCAGGACCGGAGCGTGGCCGGCGAGGACGGTCATCTCGCCCTCGGTGCCGGGAAGCTGCACCGACTCGACCTCGCCGGAATACAGCGACCGCTCGGGGCCGACGAAATCGAAGTGGAAGGTGGCCATGCGCTCGGAATCCCGACGTTTGTCATTCCCGGCACGCGGCCTGCTGAAGGCTGCGTGCCGACCTGAGAGGTTAGGCCCTGCGCCGGTCCGTGGCGAAACCGAGGCCGAAGCCGACCAGAGCGCCGATGCCGGCGAACAGGCCGATATGCTGCATCTGACCGGTGGTCAGCTCGCCGCCTCGGGCACCGGCCGGGCTGTCGCCCTGCACCTCGACCGAGAGCGGCCCGATCTTGAGCTCGGCCGCCTCGGGCCGCGTGACGTAGCCGACGAGGCCGCCGGCCAGGAGGCCGACGACCAGAAGGACGATCTTGCCGTTCAAGACCTCAGGCGGCCTTCAGCTTCTTGGCCTTGGCCTGGGCGTCCTCGATGGTGCCGACCATGTAGAAGGCCGCCTCCGGCAGGTCGTCGTACTTGCCCTCGACGAGGCCCTTGAAGCCCTTGATGGTGTCTTCCAGCGGCACCTGGATGCCCGGCGAGCCGGTGAAGATCTCGGCCACCGAGAACGGCTGCGAGAAGAAGCGCTCGATCTTGCGGGCGCGGGCCACGGTCAGCTTGTCCTCTTCCGACAGCTCGTCCATCCCGAGGATGGCGATGATGTCCTGGAGCGACTTGTAGCGCTGCAGCGTCTGCTGGACCTTGCGGGCCACCTCGTAGTGCTCCTCGCCGAGGATCGCCGGCGAGAGCATGCGCGAGGTCGAGTCGAGCGGGTCCACCGCCGGGTAGATGCCCTTCTCGGCGATCGAGCGCGACAGCGTCGTGGTCGCGTCCAAGTGGGCGAAGGAGGCGGCGGGCGCCGGGTCGGTCAGATCGTCGGCCGGCACGTAGATCGCCTGCACCGAGGTGATCGAGCCCTTGTTGGTGGTGGTGATGCGCTCCTGCAGGGCGCCCATGTCGGTGGCCAGCGTCGGCTGGTAGCCCACCGCGGACGGGATGCGGCCGAGCAGCGCCGACACTTCCGAGCCGGCCTGGGTGAAGCGGAAGATGTTGTCCACGAAGAACAGCACGTCCTGGCCCTGGTCGCGGAAGTCCTCGGCGATGGTGAGGCCGGTGAGCGCGACGCGCGAGCGGGCGCCGGGCGACTCGTTCATCTGGCCGTAGACCAGCGCGCACTTGGAGCCCTCGGCCGAGCCGTTATGCTCCTTCGGGTCCATGTTGACCTTGGACTCGATCATCTCGTGGTACAGATCGTTGCCCTCGCGGGTGCGCTCGCCGACGCCGGCGAAGACCGAGTAGCCCGAGTGCACCTTGGCGATGTTGTTGATCAGCTCCATGATCAGCACGGTCTTGCCGACGCCGGCGCCGCCGAACAGGCCGATCTTGCCGCCCTTGGCGTAGGGAGCGAGCAGGTCGACCACCTTGATGCCGGTGACGAGGATCTGCGACTCGGTCGACTGGTCGGTGTAGTCCGGCGCCGGCTGGTGGATGGCGCGCAGGCTGTCGGACTGGATCGGGCCGGCCTCGTCGATCGGCTCGCCGATGACGTTCATGATGCGGCCGAGCGTGTTGTGGCCGACCGGCACCATGATCGGCGAACCCGTGTCGGTGCATTCCTGCCCGCGGGTCAGGCCCTCGGAAGTGTCCATCGCGATGCAGCGCACGGTGCTCTCGCCGAGCTGAGCGGCGACTTCGAGAACGAGGCGGGCGCCGTTGTTCTTGGTCTCGAGCGCGTTCAGGATCTCCGGCAGGTGGCCGTCGAACTGGACGTCGACGACGGGGCCGATGACCTGGGTGATCTTGCCGACCTTGTTGGAGCCGGCGCCGGGGAGAGCGGTGTTTGCCATGATTGCGTGCCCTTGAAAGGTATGCGGTCGGTGCGCCGGTGAGGGCGCTTAGAGGGCTTCGGCGCCCGAGATGATCTCGATGAGTTCCTTGGTGATCATCGCCTGACGCGTGCGGTTGTAGATCAGCGTCTGCTTCTTGATCATCTCGCCCGCGTTGCGGGTCGCGGAATCCATGGCGCTCATGCGGGCGCCCTGCTCGGAGGCCGCGTTCTCCAGGAGCGCCCGGTAGACCTGGACCGTGAGGTTCTTCGGCAGCAGCGTCTCGAGGATCGCTTCCTCGGACGGCTCGAACTCCAGGGCCGAGTCGGCCGGCGCGCCGGTGGTGCTGGCGACGCCCTCGGGCAGCTCCGCCGGGATCAGCCGCTGCGCCGTCGGGATCTGCGAGATCACCGAACGGAACTCGGAGAAGAACAGCGTCGCGACGTCGAACTCGCCGGCCTCGTACCGGGTCAGGATCTTGTCGGCGATCTCGGCGGCGAAGGGGTAGTCCACCGGGCGGTTGCCGCGGATGTCCTGGCTCTCGACGATCTGCTCGCGGAACTGGCGGCGCAGCTGGTCGAGGCCCTTCTTGCCGACCGTCATCATCTTGACGGTCTTGCCCTCGGCCGTGAGCTTGTCGGCATGGGCCCGCGCCAGGCGCGCGATCGACGAGTTGAAGGCGCCGCACAGGCCGCGGTCGCCGGTGCAGACGATCAGCAGGTGCGTCTGGTCCTTGCCGGTGCCGGCCAGCAGCTTCGGGGCGCCGACGCCGCCGACGAGGTTCCCGGCGAGGTTGCCGAGCACGGCCGCCATCTTCTCGGCGTAGGGCCGGCCGCTCTCGGCGGCCGTCTGGGCGCGCCGCAGCTTCGCGGCGGCGACCATCTGCATCGCCTTGGTGATCTTCTGCGTCGCCTTCACCGAAGTGATGCGGTTGCGCAGATCCTTCAAACTCGCCATCGGGTGGTCCGGTCTCTCAGGGCCTGTTCACGATCGGGCGCCCGTCGCCGGGCGCCCGATGCGGCGGGTTCTCAGTTCGCGAGCGACTTGGCCACGCCCTCAACCACGCTCTTCAGCTTGGCGGCGCTGTCGTCCGACAGGTCCTTCGAGTCGCGGATGGTGGAGAGCAGGTCGGCGTGCTTGGAGCGCAGCGCGGAGAGCAGCGCGTCCTCGAACGGGCGGACCTTCGCCACCGGCATCTTGTCGAGGTAGCCGTTGACGCCGGCGTAGATCACCGCGACCTGCTCTTCCATCTTCAGCGGCGAGAATTGCGGCTGCTTCAGGAGCTCGGTGAGGCGCGAGCCGCGGTTGAGCAGCTGCTGGGTCGAGGCGTCCAGATCCGAGCCGAACTGGGCGAAGGCCGCCATCTCGCGGTACTGCGCCAGCTCGCCCTTGATCTTGCCGGCGACCTTCTTCATCGCCTTGGTCTGGGCCGAGGAGCCGACGCGCGAGACCGACAGGCCGACGTTCACCGCCGGGCGGATGCCCTGGTAGAACAGGTCGGTCTCCAGGAAGATCTGGCCGTCGGTGATCGAGATCACGTTGGTCGGGATGTAGGCCGAGACGTCGTTGGCCTGGGTCTCGATGACCGGAAGGGCGGTCAGCGAGCCGTTGCCGGCGGCATCGCCCATCTTGGCGGCGCGCTCGAGCAGGCGCGAGTGCAGGTAGAACACGTCGCCGGGATAGGCCTCGCGGCCCGGCGGGCGGCGCAGCAGCAGCGACATCTGGCGGTAGGCCACGGCCTGCTTGGAGAGATCGTCGTACGAGATCACGGCGTGCATGCCGTTGTCGCGGAAGTACTCGCCCATGGCGCAGCCGGCGAACGGCGCGATGAACTGCATCGGCGCGGCGTCCGAAGCGGTGGCGGCGATGACGATCGAGTACTCCATCGCGCCCTGGTCCTCGAGGACCTTCACGAACTGGGCGACGGTGGAGCGCTTCTGGCCGATCGCGACGTAGATGCAGTAGAGCTTCGAGGTCTCGTCGCCGCCCGCGGCGTGGCCGGGCTTCTGGTTCAGGATCGTGTCGAGCACGATCGCGGTCTTGCCGGTCTGGCGATCGCCGATGATCAGCTCGCGCTGGCCGCGGCCGACCGGGATCAGGGCGTCGACGGCCTTGAGGCCGGTCGCCATCGGCTCGTGCACCGACTTGCGCGGGATGATGCCCGGCGCCTTCACGTCGACGCGGCGACGCTCGGTCGACTGGATCGGGCCCTTGCCGTCGATCGGGTTGCCGAGGCCGTCCACGACGCGGCCGAGCAGGGCCTTGCCGACCGGCACGTCCACGATCGCGCCGGTGCGCTTGACGGTCTGGCCTTCCTTGATGTCGCGATCGGAGCCGAAGATCACGATGCCGACGTTGTCCTGCTCGAGGTTGAGCGCCATGCCGCGCACGCCTGACTCGAACTCGACCATCTCGCCGGCCTGGACGTTGTCGAGGCCGTAGGCGCGGGCGATGCCGTCGCCGACGGACAGGACCTGGCCGACCTCGGAGACTTCGGCTTCCTCGCCGAAGTTCTTGATCTGGTCTTTCAGGATCGCGGAGATCTCGGCGGCGCGGATGTCCATCGTCGGGCCCTTCAGTTCGTTCGAATCAGGTGTTTACGTGTGATGGCGGGAGCCGGAGCGTCCTCTCGGACCGCCTAGCGCGCTTCCCGCATCGCGAGACGGATGCCGTTGAGCTTGGTCCGGAGCGAGGCGTCGACCATGCGCGAGCCCATCTTCACGATGAGGCCGCCGATCAGGCTCGGGTCGACGTGCAGGTCGAGGTCGATCTCGGACTTGGCGACGTCGCGCAAGCTCGCCTTGATCTCTTCCAGCACCGCGTCGGAGGGACGCTCCGCCACCCGGACCTCGGCGCGGACGATGCCCTTCGACTCGCGCACCAGGCTGCGGAACGCGGAGATCATGCCGGGCAGCGCGAACAGGCGGCGGTTGGCGGCCGAGAGGCGGATGAAGTTGGCGGCCAGGCCGGTGATGCCGGCCTTCTCGAGGATCGCGCCGATCGCGGCGGCCTGCTCCTCGCCGGAGAAGACCGGGCTGCGCACGAGGCGGCGGAGATCGGCGCTCTCCTTGAGCAGGGCGTCGAAGCGCTCCAGGCCCTCGGCCGTCGCATCGACCTGACGCTCGTCACGGGCGAGATCGAACAGGGCGGAGGCGTATCGACCCGACACGCCGCCGACCAGGGAACCCTCGGAACCGTTCTGCGCCACCCGTCGCTCTCTCTTGTTCCTTGGCCCTTCGGTTCCGACCGGGCCGCGCCGTACTGAGGGCGCCGGGCCGGAGACCGTCGGGAAATGGGATTGTGCCGGGCGGTCGGGGACCATGAAGATCCCTCGGCCGGCGCGGCGACCGCCTAGCATGGCAACCGGAGCCGCGCAAGGCGATCGGCCGGCGGCGGCGCCCCGGCCGAGCTTGCGCGAAAGCCGCGATCCGCAGGTGTCGATCAGCAGGCGAGGCGATCGCACCGGCGCGTGGCGGCGATCATCTTCGCCATCGCGCGCGCGCCCGGATGGCCGAGGATGCCGGCATTGCCGAGCACGTAGGACGGGGTCGCGTAGAGGCCGAGATCGGCCGCGATCCGCATCTGGCTCTTGAGCGCTTCGCGGACCTCGTCGCTGTCGGCGATCGTCTCCAGATCCGGGCCGGCGATGCCGAGCGCGGTGCCGGCGGCGAGCGCGCCGGGGCCGTCGATCTTGCCGGGCTTGCCAAGCAGCTGGCCGTAGAAGGCCCAGGCGGCCTCGGAGCCGAGCTTGCGCTGGACGGCCAGCGCGACCTTGGCGGCCTGCGCCGATTGCGGCGACAGGATCGGGTTCTGCACCAGGCCGATCCGAAGCGCCGGGTCGGCGGCGTGCAGCGCGATCACGTCGGCGGCGGCCTTGCGGCAGTAGGGGCAATTGAAGTCGAAGAACTCGTACAGCGTCGTCTCGGCCTCGCGCGGGCCGACATAGGTGACGCCGCGCAGGGACGCGATCTGCCCGGTGATCTCGCCGGGCAGCACCGAGTTGGCGACTGCCCTGCCCTCGTCGCTCGTCACCGCGACCCGCTGCCCGTAGGACTGGGCGCGGGCGGCCCCGGCGAGGGCGACGCCGGCGGCGGCGGCGGCGGCCGAGGTCGCGAGGAGGTGGCGGCGGGTCAAGGGCATGGCGGCGTCCGGGCGGCGGTGTCGAGCTCGCGCATCAGCCCGGCGATTCAGGCGATGTCGGGGCCTTCGGCCGGATTGTTTCGCCGCGGGATCCGTTCGGCGCGAATTCTCGTCAGCGCATGTCGCCCGGCCGCTCGCCGGCGGCCCAGGCCAGCGCCTGCTCGAGCCGGTCGTTGCCCCAGAAGAGCTCGCCGTCGTCGGTCAGGAAGGTCGGGGCGCCGAAGATGCCACGCGATCGCGCCTCCTCGCCGACGACGCGGAGCTTGGTCTTGTTGGCCTCGCTCGCCGCCGCCTTGAGCTGCTGCGTCCCGTCGAGGCCGAGGCCGTTGAGGATCTCGACCACCGCCGCGGGCTCCGCGATCGAGCGGCCGTGCGCGAAGCAGGATTCGAACACCGCCTTCGAGAACGGCACCAGCCAGTCCTGGTCCTGCCCGAGGATCGCGGCGCGGGTCGCGCTGAGGCTGTTCTGCGGGAACGGATCGGGGCGGCGCACGGGCGGCAGGCCGCAGCGCGCGGCTTCGCGCTCCAGGTCGCGCCACATGTTCCGGCCCTTGGCCGGGTAGAGGTTGAAGGGGGAGCTGGTCCAGCCCTGCGAGGCGAAGATCGGCCCGACCAGGAACGGGCGCCAGCGCACGGCGACGCCGGCCGCCGCGGCCAGTCCCTCGATCCGGGCGGCGGCGAGGTAGGAATAGGTCGAAGCGAACTCGTACCAGAACTCGAGGGTCGGCTGGCGCGCCATGGTGATCGCTTCTCCGGGTCTGGATGTCGGCACGCAAATCTCGCACCCGTCGGTGTCGGGAGCGAGGCGGCCTCGGGCGCGTGGACGAGGGTCCGCGACGCCCCGCACGCCTGATCGAACGTCCGTCCCGGCATGCCGGTTGCAGGCCGTTCCGGTTGCAGGCTTCGGGACGGCGCGATAAGCCGCCGCAACCCCCGGCCCGCCGCCCTTGGCCCCTCGCCT
>NZ_VRVH01000176.1:0-9397 GCF_008040095.1 Methylobacterium sp. WL6
AGGAGCAGGGCGGGGGCGCCGTCGATCGTGCCGCCGGCGATCAGGCAGGCGGTCGGCGGCGCGATCCGCCGCGGATCGAGGCGCAGGCGCACCAGCCGCGGCCGCGCGGTGCCGCCGACGGCACGGATGTGGCCGGCGAGGGCCGGGTTCAGCGTCCCGGCTTCGTCCGAGACCGCGTCGCGGAACGGGACGGCCGCGGCGGAGGCGTGCAGGATCGCCGTCGCGGCCCCGTCGAGGACGACGTAGGCCCGCGCCGAATCAGCCAGCGTCGCGGCGAGGACGGGATCGCCCGCCCAGGCCTCCAGAGCGGCCGTGAGGCCTGCACGCGTGCTGTCGCCAACGTTCAACGAAGTGTCCCCATCGGCCGCGTCCCGGCCCGTTCGGTTACGGAAATATGATTGTACCGTGCTTATTGTAGGCGGAGCGCCGAAGGGTGCTGGACCTTTCTCGCGCCCGTCACACGTTTACCTCGCATCAACGTTAATGCTGCCTCGCCGGGTGGCGTACGATGATACCTGTGTTATTGTGCAGCGCACAATGATGCATCAACCGGCAACGTGAGAGGAGACGAGCGATGAGCACCCCCCCGACCTACGAAGTCCCGACCGAGATGCGCGATTTCGCCGAAAAGAGCGTCGACCAGGCCCGCAAGGCCTTCGACAGCTTCATCGGCGCCGCACGCCGCACCGCGGAGACCGTGACCGGGTCCACCGAGGCGACCCGGACCAGCGTGAAGGACGTGTCCGCCCGCGGCTTCGAGTATGCCGAGCAGAACGTCAACGCCGCCTTCGACCTCGCCCAGAAGCTCGTCCGCTCGAAGGACGTGCAGGAGGCGATGCAGCATCAGGCCGAGTTCGTGCGCAGCCAGTTCGCCGCGATCCAGGCGCAGGCCAAGGATTTCGGCGGTCTCGCCCAGAGCGCGATGCAGCAGGGTGCCGAGCGCGCGAAGTCCGTGATGCAGGAAGGTGCCGACAACGCCCGCAAGGCGATGGAGCAGGGAACGGATGCCGCCAAGCAGGCGGCGCACGATGCGCAGGACGCCGCCAACAAGGCGACGCACTGAGCCCTGCAAACCATGCCCGCCCCTTCGGGGGGCGGGCCACGGGCAATCGCTCACCGGCCCGCCTCCGATCGTCGGGGGCGGGCCGTCTCGTTTTCGCCGGGTTTCCGCGAGCATGCCTGCATCGGCCCGAACAGGGTTCCTACGTTCCGCCGATAGGGATGCCATGCGACAGATCACACGCCTCGGCCTCGCCGCCCTGCTCACGACCTTGGCCTTGCAGGCCGCCGACGCCCAGTATTACGACGCGCCGCCCCGCGGGTACGACGAGCGCCCGGCCTACGACGAGCGCCTGGCCTACCCGCGGCGGCGCGAGCGGCCGGTCCCGGCCCGCCCGGTCGGCCTGAACTGCGATGCGGTCCAGCAGGGCCTGACCGGCCCGCAGCCCTATTCCTGCCCGCTTCCGGGCCCGCGGCCGCTGGGCGCCCGCTGCTTCTGCGACATGCCGATCGCCTCGTTCAGCCAGCCGCAGACGGCGGTCGGCCGCGTCGTGCCCTGACGCGCGACCGCCTTCGCACCGCGAGGCGGAGGTCTCGAATGCGCGCCCGACGCCTCCTGCGTCTCCGTATCGGCGGCTGCGCCGGATCGCCGGCGCAAGGCCCGGCCCCGTTGAGCCGAGCGAAGCGGCGCCGAGGTGTTCAGACGAGAAGGGGCCGCGCCACCCTCTCGGATGACGCGGCCCTCATGTTTTCGCAGACAGGTGCGCTGTCGGATCAGTTCAGGACCACGACCTTGGCGCCGACCTTCACGCGCTCGTAGAGGTCGGTGACGTCGTCGTTGGTCATCCGGATGCAACCCGAGGACACGGCCTGGCCGATCGTGTCCGGCTCGTTCGAGCCGTGGATGCGGTATTCGGTGTTGCCGATGTACATGGCGCGGGCGCCGAGCGGGTTCTCGATGCCGCCGGCCATGTAGCGGGGAAGGTCGGGGCGGCGAGCGATCATCGCGGCCGGGGGCGTCCACGACGGCCACTCCTTCTTGGCGGTCACGGTCTTGGTACCCGACCAGGTGAAGCCGGGACGGCCGACGCCGACGCCGTAGCGGATCGCCTCGCCATTGGGCATCACGAAGTACAGGCGACGCTCGGCGGTCGAGACGACGACCGTGCCCGGAGCATAGTTCCCGTTGAACGCCACGATCTCGCGCTGGATCGGCTGGACCTGCGCCTGCGGCGCGGCCTGCACGCCCTGGCCGTAGCCCGGCTCGTAGACGGGACGCTGGCCGTAATAGTCACGGCTCTGCGTACCCTGGTAACCGTAGGACTGATCTTCCTCGTACCCGGCATCGGTACCGAAGGGATCGTAGGTCGAGGCGGCCATGGCTGGCACGCTGGCAACAATCGAGAGTCCGAGGAGGGCGGCGAGAGCGGTGGCTGAGGTCTTCATGATGTGGCCTACCTGTGCAGTAACCTTTGCTATTACAAGCGTGAGCATAGGCAGAGGGTTCCACGGGCCGGCGAAGATTTCAGGAGCGTGGGAATACGTAAGCTGCGAAGACGTCGTCGCGCCGATCGAGGGCGCGCGATCACGCCACCTCGTCGGTGTGCACGTCGAAGCGGGCGAGGGGCGCGTAGCCGAAGTTGGTGGTGATCGCGACGTCGGTGGCGTCGCGCCCGCGCGCCATCACGATCCGCCCGATGCGCGGCGTGTTGTGGCGGGCGTCGAAGGTGTACCAGCACCCGCCCTGCGGCCCTTCGAGGTAGACCTCGAACCAGGCGGAGAAGTCCATCGGCGCCGGATCCTTCGGAACGCCGATGTCGCCGAGATAGCCGGTGCAGTAACGCGCCGGGATGTTCATGCAGCGGCAGAAGGTGACGGCCAGGTGCGCGAAGTCGCGGCACACGCCCTCGCGCTGCATGAAGCCGTCATGGGCGCTGCGGGTGGCGTCGGCGCGCATGTAGTCGAAGCGGATGCGCTCGTGGGTGTAGTCGACGATCGCCTGGACGCGCGCCCAACCCTCGGGCGTACTGCCGAACAGCGACCACGCGGTCTGCGAGAGCTTGTCGGTGTCGCAGTAGCGCGAGCCCAGCAGGTAGACGAGGACCTCGTCGGGCAGGTCCTGCACCGGGATCTGCCGCGCATCCGGCACGAACGCGTCGGGCTGCCCAGAATCCTGCACCGTGAAGTCGGCCGAGATCGTCAGCAGCCCGGGCGGCGCGACGATGCGATGGCAGATGTTGCCGAAGCCGTCCTCATACTGGTGGCAGGGGATCGGCGGATCGAAGGCGATCGCCTGCGGCGACAGCAGGTCCGGCAGCCGCGACGGGTGGACGCTGAGCATCAGGATCATCGGCATCGGCTGCGCCGAATCGAAGGCGATATCGAAACCGGTCCTGATCTTCATCGCGCCACCTGCCAACCTTCCTCAACGAAGCATACGTTCATGATGCCCGCACCGGCGTGCGGTACCCCTATTGCGCGGGGGCGAGCTCCAGCGCCGGCTTCTCGGTCACGGCGACGTCGACGCGCATGCCGAGGTCGTCGCTCGTCAGACCGAAATACGACCCGTGCAACGGCACCGCCTGCCGCGGGTCGCGGGCGATGGCGACGCGGATCAGGTCGCGATTGCCGACGATGCCGTTGGTCGGGTCGAACTCGATCCAGCCGGCCCCCGGAAGATAGACGCCGACCCAGGCATGGGTCGAGCCGCCGCCGACGTGGCGGTCGCGGTCGTTGCGCGGATTGTAGAGGTAGCCGGAGACGAAGCGCGCCGCCATGCCGAGGGAGCGGACGCCCTCCATCATCAGCACCGCGAAGTCGCGGCACGATCCGCGCTTCAGGCGGAGCGTCGTCACCGGGTCCTGCACGCCCTTCTCGCTGCGGGCGAGGTAGGTGAAGTTGCGGCGGATGCCGCGGGTCATGTCGGCGAGCAGGTCCTGCGTCGGGATGCGGCCGTCGGCCGGGATGAAGCTGCGCGCCCAGGCGTCGACCACGTGGTGCGTGTCGGGCCATTGCCGCTCGATCGAGCGCGACAGGTCGGGCATGTCCTCGACGCCGTAGCCGAACGGGTAGTGGGTCGCGTGCGGCGCCAGCGGGAAGACCGGAGCGTGCTCGGGCGTATGGTCGAGGGTGATGCCGCAGGTGAAGCGCAGGGTGTCGCTGCGCGTGTCGAAGCTCGCGATCGCGACGCAGTTGCCGAACACGTCGAACATCCAGCGCACGCTGGCCGGCAGCGGGTCGATGTCGAGGGTCGCCTCGATCAGGCGCTGATCGTAGCTGTCCCGCGGGCGGAACATGATCCGGTGCTCGCCGAAGGAGACCGGGCGGCGGTAGCGGTACACGGTGACGTGCCGGACGGACAGGATCGGCAAGGACGTAACACTCCGCGGATGCGCCGGTGCGACGTCCGTGCTGCAAATTTCACGCCCACATGCCCGTTTCGGTCCGGGACGGCGATCGAAGCGGCCGATGCCGCGTTCCATGCGGAGCCGGACGGTGCCGTCGACGCGAAGGGTGGCGCGCAGGGCCGGCGTCAGAGGATCGGCGGTGCCGGCTCGCTGACGGCCCGTTCCGCCTCCACCAGCACGTCGAAGGCGCGCCACGGCTTCTGGATGAACACCGCCTCAGGCGGGATCTCGGGGCAGCTGACGCAGTGGCCCGACGTGATGACGAGCCGCGCCCTCGGCCACAGCGTCGCGACCGCATGGGCAAGCTGGAGGCCGTCCATCTCGCCGGCCAGACGCACGTCGGCGAAGACCAGGGCGACGTCGCCGCCCCGTGCCTGCAGCACAGCGAGCGCCGCCTCGGCGCTGTCGCAGCCGACGACCGAAAGCTCGGTCTCCTCGAGCAGCGCCTCGGCGAGGCCGCGAACCTGGGGATTGTCCTCGACGACGAGGGCGATCCGCTCGGCCCGCGGGGCAGGGGGCGCCGCAGGCGTCGCGACGTCACCGTCGGATTCGGATTGCCGGACCTTGCGCAGGAGCGCAGCCAGATGCTCCGGCACGCCCTCGGCGACGAGGCTGTCGTAGAACGACGCCAGCGTCTCCCCGATCCGGTCGAGGGGTATGTCGGGGCTCAGCGTGTCGATGGGCCGGTGTCGGAGCGGTTTGGTCAAGAACTTCCCCCGAAGTCTTCGCGTCGCGGGCCGCGGATGCGGAGTCGCTTGAAGAAAGAAGTCGGGAAAGCGCAGTCAGTTGCGCCGGCTTCACGATTCAGGCGGCCGTTTGATCCTTGCGGACGGCCGATCCCCGAGGCGCCCGATACCTGGAGCGCCAGATACCTGGAGCACCCGAGATACCTGGGGCGGCCGATCCTAGCGGGCGGCCGCGTCGGCGTCGGCGTAGGCCATCACGCCCGACACGGCGCGGACGTCGCGGTAGCGCGCGCCGCGGGCGCTCATCATCGCCTCGAACTTCTCGTGCACCTGCGCGACCGACAGGCTCGCGGCCTTGCGGCGGCGGTTGCGCTCGGAAGCGAAGAAGATCGAGCGGTTGGCCCGCGCCGGGCCCGGAAGCAGCTTGGCCGCGGCGGCGCCGGGCTTGTCGACGACCTGGGCGAGGAACGATTCGGCATCGTCCGGCCCGAGGAAGTGGGCGAGGTAGACCTCGCCCAGAGACAGCTCGCGCCCGATCCGCAGGGCGATGCGGGCGGCATCGCGCTTCAGCATCTCGCCCGCCAGAAGCGCCGAGAGGTAGGGATCGCGGCGCAGCTCGAGGATCCGGGTGCGCTCGGCGGCGTCCGTCACCGTCGGCCGGTCGTTGGAATCGGCGACGATCAGCGCCGCCTCCTTCTCCATCCCGTACTTGGCGCCGAAGTCGCGCACGCAGCCGAGCCAGGTCCGCTCAATGAACTGGTAAAGGCCGGTGGCCGAGGAGGTCTTGGCCTGCACGGCGGTGATGAAGCTCGACTCCTTGTCGGCCACCGCCATCAGCAGCACCGGGTCGGTCTGCACGGCCTGGGCGGCGCGGACGATGGTCTGGACGATGTGGCGACGGATCTTCATCGGCCCGAACTCGAGCACGTCGTTCGGGTCGCCGCCGGCGCTCTCCGAGAGCAGGAAGTCGTAGGAGACCCGGTCGACCGCGTTGGACCCGAGCTCGGTGTCGAGATCGTGGACCGCGGCGAAGGCCGAGGAGGCGCGCAGCACCACCGGCGGCTCGGCGACGACGGGCGGCAGCGCGCTCACCTGGATGCGGGGGCGGGGCATCGGGATCTCGGTGGCGGCCTGGGCCGAGGACACCGCATTCTCCAGGCCGATCTTGCCGAGCTCGACGCCCGAGCCGATCAGCAGCGCGCTCAGCGCGCCGGCGAACAGCGACATCGACAGGACGGAGCGGGCGAGCGCCGGACGGCTGCCGTGGCCGCGGCCGACCGGGGCGGAAAGGGTGATGCAGTCGGTGGCGCCCGCCCCGAAGCGGCCCGTGGACGCCGATTTGGACGCGCCCTTGCCGACGGCGGCGGAGCCGGACGCGATGGCCTTGCGAGACGTTCCGACGGTGCGGCCCTGCATGTGCGTCCCAAAATCCCGGTTTCGCGCCGATTGCGGCGCCACCCCCCGATCTGGCTTGACAGATGTGGCGACAACACGGCCGAGGCTGGACCATTCCGGTCGTGCCGGCGGTTTCCGGGGGCCGGCCGGCCATCACCCGTTCCTCCGGCGATGGTGGGGCGCGATGTGAGCCCGTGACTTGGCGCCCGTCCCTCCGTATGAGGGCGCATCCGCGACGAACGGCCCGGGACGGCCGGGCGTCGCCGCGCGAAAAAGCCCGGCCCAGCACAGAGTTATCCGATGAGCGGCGTCAACGAGATCCGGTCGGCCTTCCTCGACTACTTCGCGGGTGCGGGGCACACGATCGTGCCGTCGTCCTCGCTGGTGCCGAAGAACGACCCGACGTTGATGTTCACCAACGCCGGCATGGTGCAGTTCAAGAACGTCTTCACCGGCGTCGAGAAGCGGCCCTACGTGCGGGCGACGACGGCGCAGAAATGCGTCCGCGCCGGCGGCAAGCACAACGACCTCGACAACGTCGGCTACACCGCGCGCCACCACACCTTCTTCGAGATGCTCGGCAACTTCTCCTTCGGCGACTACTTCAAGCCGCAGGCGATCGAGCTGGCCTGGACCCTGATCACCAAGGAGTTCGGCCTCAAGCCGGACCGGCTCCTCGTCACGGTCTATGCCGACGACGACGAGGCGGCGACGCTCTGGAAGAAGATCGCCGGCTTTTCCGACGACAAGATCATCCGCATCGGCACCTCGGACAACTTCTGGCAGATGGGCGACACCGGCCCCTGCGGGCCGTGCTCGGAGATCTTCATCGACCAGGGCCCGGGGCTCGCCGGCGGCCCGCCCGGCTCGCCCGACGAGGACGGCGACCGCTTCCTCGAGTTCTGGAACCTCGTGTTCATGCAGTACGAGCAGGTCGAGCCGGGCAACCGGCTGGTCCTGCCGCGGCCGTCGATCGACACCGGCATGGGCCTGGAGCGCATGGCCGCGATCCTCCAGGGCGTGACCTCGAACTACGAGACCGACCTGTTCCGGTCGCTGATCGACGCCGTGTCGCACGCGGTCGGCCGCCCGCCCGAGCCCGCGAACGTCGCCTCTTACCGGGTGATCGCCGACCACCTGCGCGCCGGTTCCTTCCTGATCGCCGACGGCGTGCTGCCGGGCAACGAGGGCCGCGGCTACGTGCTGCGCCGCATCCTGCGCCGCGCCATGCGCCACCTCGAGCTGCTCGGCTCGCGCGAGCCGGCGATGTTCCGCCTCGTGCCGACGCTGGTGCGGGAGATGGGCCAGGCCTACCCCGAGCTGGTGCGGGCCGAGAGCCTGATCTCCGAGACCCTGCGCCTCGAGGAGACACGCTTCCGCCGCACCCTGGAGCGCGGCCTCGCGATCCTCGACGCCGAGACCCGCGACCTCGCCGCCGGCCAGAACCTCGCCGGCGAGACCGCCTTCACCCTCTACGACACCTACGGCTTCCCCCTCGACCTGACGCAGGACGCCCTGAAGGCCCGGGGCATCGGCGTCGACACGGAGGCGTTCGGACTCGCGATGCAGCGCCAGAAGCAGGCGGCGCGCGCGGCGTGGTCGGGCTCGGGCGAGGCCGCCACCGAGACGGTGTGGTTCTCGGTGCGCGACCGGACCGGCGCCACCGAGTTTCTGGGCTACGAGGCCGAGAGCGCCGAGGGCGTCGTGACGGCGCTGCTGCGCGACGGCGCCGAGGTCCAGGCCCTGCAGGCCGGTGAGAGCGGGCTGCTCATCGCCAACCAGACGCCGTTCTACGCCGAATCCGGCGGACAGGTCGGCGACACCGGCGCGCTCGCCGCGCCGGGGCTGAAGGCCCGCGTGACCAACACCGAGAAGAAGCTCGGCGACCTGTTCGTCCACCACGTCACCGTGGACGCGGGCACCCTGAGCCTCGGCCAGGCCGTCGAGCTGAAGGTCGACCACGCCCGCCGGGCCGCGATCCGCGCCAACCATTCCGCCACCCATCTGCTGCACGAGGCCCTGCGGCAGGTGCTTGGCGACCACGTCGCGCAGAAGGGCTCGCTGGTCTCCCCCGAGCGCCTGCGCTTCGACATCAGCCACCCGAAGCCGATCGAGGCGGCCGAGCTCGCCCGCGTCGAGGACCTCGCCAACGCGGTGCTGCTGCAGAACGTGCCGGTGGTGACCAAGCTGATGGCGGTGGACGAGGCGATCGAGTCCGGGGCGCGCGCGCTGTTCGGCGAGAAGTACGGCGACGAGGTCCGCGTCGTCTCCATGGGCCGGCCGGTGGACGATGCCGGCACGGAGATCGAGGGCGGCCGCCTGCCGAACTTCTCGATCGAGCTCTGCGGCGGCACGCACGCCGCGCGCACCGGCGACATCGGCACCATCACGATCCTCGCCGAGAGCGCGGTCGGCGCCGGGGTGCGCCGCATCGAGGCGATGACCGCCGACGCCGCCCGCCGCCACCGCGGCGAGGAGAGCCGCACCCTCGGGGCGCTGGCCTCCCAGCTCAAGGCGCCGGTGGCGGAGGTGTCCGACCGGCTCTCCGGGCTGCTGGAGGATCGCCGCCGGCTGGAGCGCGAGGTCTCGGACCTGCGCAAGAAGCTGGCGATGGGCGGCAGCGCCGGAGGCGGCGACGAGGCGACCGAGGTGGCCGGCGTCAAGCTGATGGCGCGGGCGATCGAGGGCGTCGAGATGCGCGACCTCAAGAGCCTGGCCGATGCCGGCAAGCAGAAGCTCGGCTCCGGCATCGTCGCCATCGTCGGCGTCGGCGCCGACGGCAAGGCCGGCCTCGTGGTCGGCGTCACCCCGGACCTCACCGAGCGCTACGACGCCGTCGCCCTGGTGCGGGCCGGCGCAGGCCATCTCGGCGGCAAGGGCGGCGGCGGCCGCCGCGACATGGCCCAGGCC
>NZ_VRVH01000177.1:0-9323 GCF_008040095.1 Methylobacterium sp. WL6
GCCTCGTTTTTTTTTTAATGATTCTTCGATCACCGAGATCTTCTCGTATGGAGTCGTCGGGAGCGTCAGTTGTGTATAAGTGTCAGGCTCTGGACGCGGTGGCGGGCGAGATCGGCGCGGCGCTCGTCGTCGAGGCCAACGTCACCGATCCGGCCTCGGTGGATCGGCTGTTTTCCCGCGTGGCGGCGGCGCATGGCCGGCTCGACCTCTTGTTCAACAATGCCGGCATCTTCACGCCGGCCGCCGCCATCGACGCGGTTTCGCTCGAGGATTGGCGCGCCAGCGTCGACACCAACCTCACCGGCGCGTTCCTGTGCACGCAGGGCGCGTTCCGGATGATGAAGCGGCAGGATCCCCGCGGCGGCCGGATCATCAACAACGGCTCCGTCTCGGCCCACGTGCCGCGGCCGCACTCGGCGCCCTACGCGGCCACCAAGCACGCGGTCACCGGGCTGACGCGCGCGACCTCGCTCGACGGGCGGCCCTACGACATCGCCTGCGGCCAGATAGACATCGGCAACGCCGCCACCGAGATGACCGACGGGTTCGCCGCCGGCGTCCGGCAGGCCGACGGGTCGATCCGGCAGGAGCCGGTGATGGATGCGCGGCACGTCGCCGAGGCCGTTCTCTACATGGCCGGGTTGCCGCTCTCGGCCAACGTCCAGTTCATGACGCTGACCGCCACGGCGATGCCGTTCATCGGCCGCGGCTGAGCCGGTCGCTTCGCCAGCGCGTCTTTGCCAAGCGGCGGCCGGGCGCCTAGAGGAGGGCGCAAAGGTCGGTCGCCCCGTTCGAAGGGTGTGCAGGCCCGCCCGAAACTCCACGACACCGACCCCGGATGCGGGTCCGAGAGCCGTTTTGACGATGCTGATGCAGCCGCAGACCAAGACCGAGGCGAGGCCGCCCGCCGATCCGGTGGCGCGGCGGCGCACCTTCGCGATCATCTCGCACCCGGATGCCGGCAAGACCACGCTGACGGAGAAGCTGCTGTTGTTCGGCGGCGCGATCCAGCTCGCGGGCGAGGTCAAGGCCAAGCGCAACCGCGTCTCGACCCGCTCGGACTGGATGGGCATCGAGAAGGAGCGCGGCATCTCGGTCGTCACCTCGGTGATGACCTTCGAGTACGGCGACTGCGTCTTCAACCTGCTCGACACGCCGGGCCACGAGGATTTTTCCGAGGACACCTATCGCACCCTCACGGCGGTCGATTCGGCGGTGATGGTCATCGACGCCGCAAAAGGCATCGAGGCGCGGACGCGAAAACTGTTCGAGGTGTGCCGGCTGCGGGACATCCCGATCGTCACCTTCGTAAACAAGCTCGACCGCGAGGCGCGCGAGCCCTTCGAGCTGCTCGACGAGATCGAGAAGACGCTGGCGCTCGACGTCGCGCCGATCACCTGGCCGATCGGCCGCGGCCGCAACTTCGCCGGCACCTACGAGCTCGGCGGCAACCGGGTCCGCCGCTTCGACGCGGCCGACGACGCCGGGACGGAAGCGGTCGCCGGCTTCGCCGATCCGCTGTTCGACCGGCTGCTCACCGAGAACGGCGAGGCCGATGCCTGGCGCGAGGAGGTCGAGCTCGCCGAGGGCGGGCTGAAGGCCTTCGATCTCGAGGCGTTCCGCGAGGGCCACCTCTCGCCCGTCTTCTTCGGCTCGGCCCTGCGCAATTTCGGCGTGCGCGACCTCATCGACGGGCTCGCCCGCTTCGCGCCGCCGCCGCGCGGGCAGGATTGCGACAAGCGTACCGTCGCCCCGACCGAGCCGAAGATGACCGGCTTCGTCTTCAAGATTCAGGCGAACATGGATCCGAACCACCGCGACCGCATCGCCTTCATGCGGGTCTGCTCCGGCCAGCTCCGGCGCGGGATGAAGGCGAAGCTCGTGCGCACCGGCAAGCCGATGTCGCTCTCGGCCCCGCAATTCTTCTTCGCGCAGGACCGCGCCATCGCCGACGAGGCCTTCGCCGGCGATGTGGTCGGCATCCCGAACCACGGCACGTTGCGCATCGGCGACACGCTGACCGAGGGCGAGGACATCGTCTTCCGCGGCGTGCCGAGCTTCGCCCCCGAATTGCTGCGCCGGATCAAGCTCACCGACGCGATGAAGGCGAAGAAGCTGCGCGAGGCGTTGCAGCAGATGGGCGAGGAGGGCGTCGTCCAGGTCTTCGTGCCGCAGGACGGCTCGGGCGCGATCGTCGGCGTGGTCGGCGCGCTGCAGCTCGACGTGCTGAAGGAGCGGCTCCAGGGCGAGTACGGCCTGCCGATCGACTACGACGCGACGCGCTTCTCGGTCTGCCGCTGGGTCGCGTCGGATTCGGAGGTTGAGCTCGACAAGTTCATCGATTCGCACGGCTCGGCCATGGCGAAGGACCTCGACGGCGCCCCGGTGTTCATGGCGACCACCGCGTTTTCGCTGCGCTACGAGGAGGAGCGCTACCCGGCGGTGCGCTTCACCGACATCAAGGACTACCAGAAGCGACAGGCCTGAGCGCCGGCGCGGATCGGCCGCCGGCGCGGGATCAGTACTTGCCCAGCATCGGGAAATCGACGCTGAGCGTCGATTCCGAGGCCATCGGCGCCTCGCGCTTGCGCGGTTTGCGGTTGAGGACCTGCTTCAGCTTGGTTTTCAGCACCGCCATGTCGAACGGCTTAAGGATGAAGGCGTCGGCCCCGGCCTGGTGGGCGACGTTGATGTCCTCGAAGTTGAACGACGTCTCGGTCAGGATGAAGGGTGTGTTCATCAGCGCGTCGTCGGCGCGGATCTCGCGCAGCAGGCTGATGCCGTCCATCGGCTCCATGTCGAGGTCGGAGATGACGAGGGCGTATTTCCGCTCGCGCAGCCGCTCCAGCGCCACGACGCCGTCGGTCACGCCCTCGACATCCGGGAAGCCGATGCGATTCATCAGCATCACGATGAGGCGGAGGAGCTTTTCCTGGTCGTCAATGATGAGGATCGGTGGCGTCTCGGTCATGACATCGTCTGCGGCATGGAGCGGGCCGTGGGTTCAAGGTCCGATGGCGAGATTGGGTGAAAGGGATGAAAAAACTGCTCTCTTCCATCCCGGAGATTGCACCGGAATGAAATGACCCGCCTTAGATGAAGAGGTGGTCGATGCCCTGCTTGGACATCTCCTCGGCCTGAAGCGCGAGCGCCAGCGCGTGGATCGAGCTCGCCTTGGGCGTGCCGCGCTGGAACATCGGCAGCAGGTTCGCCTTGGCGAAGTGCGGGTCGGTCGTCGACGAGCGGATGGTGCTGCGGCAGGAATTGACGAACTCGCGCTTGGTGATCTCGCGCCATTCGCAGATCTGCACGTCGCGGTGGCGGTCGTCGGCGAAGATGCGGTTGAAGGTCTCGTGCACCGAGGTGCGCTCGCCCTCGATCACCTGCGCGGCGAAGTTCTGCTCCACCAGCAGGAAGCTGGTGATCACCGAGAACTCGTTCTTTTTCTGCGCGTGCCGGGTGATCTCGCCGACCTGGCCGGTGCGGACCTGCACGTCCGACGACAGGGTCAGGCGCGAGAAGTAGATCAGGTGGACGAGGCTCGTTCGCTTGGCACGCATGTGGGTCCCGAGTCCCGCGGACGACGTCGGGTTCTACCGCGCCAACGATAAGGGCCGGTAAACGCTGCCGCAGCCGGCAGAAGCTGCCGGGTCGGCGGACCGGAACGGTGGGTTTCTGCCGGGTTCGGCGACGGCGGCTCAACGATATCAAGGGCTTGGCCCTGGCACGGCGGTTGCGCGCCGGTCCCCGATCAGGCGACCGCCACATGCGCGTCGCCGACCCGGGAAAGACGGCGCGCCATGGACATCTTCACCGCGTTGCAGACGGCGGTCTCGGGCCTGAAGGCCCAGTCCTACGCCATCGACAACATCTCCGGGAACATCGCGAACTCGCAGACCACCGGGTACAAGCGCATCGACACGAGCTTCGTCGACCTGCTCGCCGAGCAGACGCCGAAGCATGAGGTCGCCGGCACGGTGCTGGCCCAGTCGCAGCTGACCAACAGCCTCCAGGGCAACATCGCCTCGTCGACCGTCGCGACCAACATGGCGGTCAACGGCGACGGGTTCTTCACCGTCCAGGCCAAGACCGGGGACGCCAACGGGCAGGCCGCCTTCTCCGGCACGCCGGTCTATACCCGGCGCGGCGACTTCGCCCCGGACAAGGACGGCTTCCTCGTCAACGGCGCCGGGAGCTACCTGCAGGGCCAGAACTACGATGCGGTGACGGGCCAGGTCTCGAGTTCCGGCCCGATCAAGATCGCCAACCAGACGCTGGCGGCGAAGCCGACCACCACGATCACCTACGGCGCGAACCTGCCGGCGACGCCGGCCACGACCAACGCGTCCAAGGCCGGCGGATCCGCGCTCTACACGCCGGAGGACGCCAACGGGCTCCCGGACACCAGCGCGCTCGTCACCGCGACCGACGGCACCGCCACGGCGAACAAGCAGGTCAGCGCCGGAAACGCTCCCGCGTTCGTCAACAGCAGCATCGCCGGCCCGTCGCTGACCGCCTACACCACGACCGGCGCACCGGTTCAGGTCACCACCCGCTGGGCGAAAATCCAGGACGCCAAACTCGCGGATGCGACCACGACGCCGGCGACCGCGGCCCAGCCGGCGATCTGGAACCTGTTCTACGCCGCCGACAGCTCGGCCGACCAAACCAAGAGCGCCTGGACCAACGCGGGCAGCGGCTTTACCTTCGACAGCAGCGGACAGCTGATCCAGCCCTCCGGCGGCGACGCGACGATCACCGACATGACGGTGAACGGGACCAATCTCGGCAGCATCAACATCGCCTTCGACAAGACCACGCTGACCCAGTACGCCGCCGCGTCCGGCGCGGTGACCACGAACGCCCTGACGCAGGACGGCTACGCAGCCGGAACCCTGAACTCCGTCTCGGTCGGGACCGACGGCAGCATCATGGGCGCCTTCTCGAACGGCTCCTCGGTGAAGCTCGCCTCGGTCGGCATCGCGCGCTTCATCAATCCGGACGGGCTCAAGCCGCTGTCGAACGGGACCTACGCGCAGACGCTCGATTCGGGCGTGCCGCTGGCCGGCCTCGACGGGTCCACGATCGTGGGCGCCAGCGTCGAATCGTCGAACACGGACATTGCAAGCGAATTTTCAAAGATGATCGTTACCCAACAAGCGTACTCGGCCAACACGAAGGTGATGTCGACCGCGCAGACGATGATGTCGGACCTGCTCAACATCATCCGCTGAGGTCATGTCATCCGCACGCGGCAGTGAGAGAGGACCTCCGGCGCCATGGCTCTGAACGCCCTCCAGACGGCCACCGCCGGCCTCAAGGCGACGCAGACCGCCATCGGTCTGGTCTCGCAGAACGTCGCCAACGCGAGCACCGCCGGCTACGTCAAGCGGACGATCACCACAATCTCGTCCGGCGTCGGCAATTCCGGCGTGTCGACCGGGACGATCACGCGCAGCTTCGACGCCGCCGCCCTGAAGCAGCTCCGCCTCGAGACCGCCGGCTCCGCCTATACCAGCACCAGGGCCGACATCGCGGGGCAGGTCGACACGCTGTTCGGCACGCCGGGCAGCGCGACCGCGCTCGACGGCCTGGTCAACACCTTCACCGGCTCGCTTCAGACCTTGGCCGCGAACCCGACCTCGGCCGCCGCCCGCACGACGGTGCTCAACGCCGCCTCGGGCCTCGCCGGCAGCATCAACGGCATCGCGACGAGCGTCCAGGCCCTCCGCAGCGGCATCGAGGCGAGCCTGGGCACCCAGACCGCCAGCGCCAGCACGCTGCTGAGCGGCATCGCCGCCCTCAACGTGAAGATCCAATCGACCACGGACGATTCCACCCTGGCCGACCTGCAGGACCAGCGCGACCAGAAGATCACCGAGCTGTCCGGCTACCTCGACATCCAGACCGCCGACCAGCGCGACGGCACCGTCTCGATCTCGACCAGCTCCGGCGTGAACCTCGTCGCCGGCGGCACGGCGGCGACGCTCAGCTTCGACGGCCGCACCACCCTCGGGCCCAACGCGGCCTATTCGACCGATCCATCGAAGCGCAGCGTCGGCACCATCACGGCGACGACGCCGGGCGGCGGCAAGATCGACCTCGGCGAGCCGGGCGTGCTGCGCTCCGGATCGATCGCCGCCGACCTCGAGCTGCGCGACACGACGCTGCCGCAGGTGCAGCGCCAGCTCGACGACCTCGCCGCCGGGATGGCGAGCGCGCTCACCGACACCAGCACGACCGGCACCGCCAGCGGGGCGGGCACGGCGATCGACCTCACCGGGATGCAGCCCGGCAACACGCTGACCCTCACGGTGAAGGCCGCGAACGGGTCGATGCGCAACGTCATCCTGATCGCGTCGAAGGGCGACTCGACGTCGGTCGACCCGAGCCTGACCGACGACGGCACCGCGCTGGCGCAGACCTTCGACGTCACCACGGGCCTCGCCGGCGTCCAGCTTGCGCTGGGGAAGCTCGGGGGCGGCTATGGCTCGGCGCTGTCCGCGACCGCCAGCGGCGCGACCGTGACGGTGTCGGGCAGCGGCGGCCTCAGCGTGGTGGCCGCCACGGCGACGAAGACCGCGCCGACGAGCGCGACCGACTTCTCCACCGCCTACCCGCAGATCGCGCTGTTCGTCGACGGATCGGGCAAGGGCCTGTTCACCGGGTCGTTCGATGCCGGCTCGCAGCTCACCGGCTTCGCGCAGCGCATCACCGTCAACCCGGCCCTCGGCGCCAATACCGCGGCGCTGACGGCGCCGGGACCGGCGAACACCGGGTCGAGCGCCACGCGGGCGCAATTCGCCTACGACGCGCTGACCACCGCGCAGCAGACCTTCTCGTCGTCGAGCGGGATCGGCGGCGTCGCCGCGCCCTATGCGACCAGCGTGACGAGCTTCGCGCAGGACATCATCGCCGCGCAGGGAGCGGCGGCGGCCAACGCGTCCAGCCTCGATTCGGGCCAGAGCGTCGCGCTCTCGACCGCTCAGGGCCGGTTCGCGAAGTCGGCCGGCGTCAGCGTGGACGAGGAGATGTCGAACCTCATTGCCCTGCAGACCGCCTATTCCGCGAACGCCCGGGTGCTCACCGCCGCCCGCGACATGCTCGACACCCTCCTGCGGATCTGAGGGACAGCCCATGACGACGATCAGCCCCTTCGCCGCCGGCAGCTACCTGAAGACGCGGTCGACCTCGCAGCTCCTCGCGATGAAGAGCCAGCTCGACGTCCTGACGACGCAGCTCTCCACCGGCCGCACGGCGGAGACCTATGGCGGCCTCGGCGCCGGGCGGAGCAGCAGCCTCACGGCGCGCGCCACGCTGAGCGCGCTCGACGGCTACGATGCCGGGATCGACGCCGCGCAGACGCGGGTCCAGCTGGCCTCCACCAGCCTGCAGCAGATCACGACGCTGACGAGCGACCTGCGCCGCGGCATCGCCACGAACCCGCAGGGCGTCGGCACCACCGTCACCGCCCAGCTCGGCCGGGCCGACCTCGACGGCGCCATCGACGCCTTAAGCCAGAGCTCGGCCGGGCAGTACCTGTTCGGCGGCCGGACCACCGACACCGGGCCGGTGAAGTCAACCGACATCATCCTCAACGGCGACAGCACGACGACGCCGAAGCAGGACGGGCTCGCGACCCTAGTCGCGCAACAGAAGGCGGCCGACCTGGGAGCCGACGGCCTCGGCCGGCTCCAGCTCGGCGCGACCAGCGCCGGCAACACGTTCCAGCTGTCGGAGGACCAAGCCGACACCACCGGCGAGACGCGCGCGAACTTCGGGTTCCGCCTCGTTTCGGCGACCGCCACCGGCGCGATCACGGCCGCCGCGACGAACACCGCGACGCCCGCGACGGTGACCGGGCTCGATCATGCGCCGGTCGCCGGAGAGAGCTTCCGCGTCACGGTCAATCTCGCCGACGGCAGCCAGAAATCCTTCGACCTCACGGCGTCCGCATCCGTCCCGGCGGGTTCGACCACCGCGTTCGGCCTGTTCGGATCGCCTGCGGCCGCCGCCGCCGGGCTGAACGCTTTCGCCGCAACGCAGGGCGGCACCGTCGCCAGCGTCCAGAGCGGCAACACGCCGGCCCTGAACGCGACCTTCGGCGGCGGCGCCTATGCGGCCTACGACATCGGCCTGTCGGGCCAGCCCAAGGTCGGCGACAGCATCACGATCGAGCTGGCGCTGCACGACGGCACCAAGACCAGCGTGACGCTCACCGCGGCGGCGAGCGGCACAACGGCCGCCACCGGCACCTTCGCCATCGGCGCGGACGCGGCAACCACCGCGGCCAACATGAAGGCGGCGCTGACCACCGCGCTGGGGGCGGCCGCCGCCGGCCCGCTCTCGGCCAGCTCGACCACCCGCGCCGCGGAGGACTTCTTCTCGGCCTCGACCGCCTCCGGCCAGACGCCCAAGCGCATCGATACGTCCGGCGCGACGCCGACCTACAAGGACGCCGCCTCGACCGACACCGTGATCTGGTACCAGGGCGACGCCGCGAGCACCGATCCGCGCGCCACCGCCTCGGTCCGTGCCGGCGCCAATCTCGACGTCCCGGTCGGCGCGCGCGCCAACGAGGTGCCGATCCAGAAGGCGCTCGCGGGCTTCGCCGCGCTCGCCGTCGACGGCATGGCCGATCCGAGCGGCAGCACCGTCACAGGCCGGTACGCGGCCCTGACGAGCCGGACCTCCACCCTCCTGGGCAAGGCCTCGGACGATCCGAGCCTCGAATCGATCGCCGTCGATTTCGGCTTGGCCGCCAGCACCCTGACCTCGGCGAAATCCCAGAACGCGGCGACGCGGCTGACGCTGCAGAACACCGTCGACGGCGTCGAGAGCGCGCCGATCGAGGAGGTCGCCTCCAAGCTGCTCGAGATGCAGAACCGGCTCCAGGCGAGCTACCAGATCACCTCGTCGCTCTCGAAGCTGTCGCTGGTGAACTACATGAGCTGACGCCGGCGCAGCGGGACGGATTGATCGTCCTTGATCCGGCGGGCTATCCTCCTTCTCCATGGCGCGGGCACCCGCCCGCTCGCCATCGGATCGCGCACGCCCCCGCATGGCCCGACGCGCCGGGCAGGGGGACGTGCGGGCCGATCGAACCGCCGGGGGCCGCGATGCGTGAACAGGGAAGGCCGGCGGCGGGGCAGGGCGTCATCGGGCGATCGCATCGCATCGCCGGCGTCATCCTGATCACCGCGATCGGGCTGTCGCCGTGCGAGGCCCGCGAATGGGAGAAGGCGCCGCCCAAGGCGACGTCTCAGCCGTGCCCGGGATACGGCAGCGGTTTCGTACGCGCACCGGGCAGCGCGACCTGCATG
>NZ_VRVH01000178.1:0-9258 GCF_008040095.1 Methylobacterium sp. WL6
GCGGGGGGCTGGGCGGGCCTGCGGAACCTGGCCGGGCACGATCCTTGCCGGCCGCCGGGCCGTCACGTCGGCATCGTGACACGAGACACACACGCCACGACGGAGGCCAGGATGGCCGGCACGGCAAAGACCCACAACCTGCGCATCGACGGCTCGCGCCTGTGGGAGACGATCCAGGAGACGGCGCGGTTCGGTGCGACGCCGGCCGGCGGCCTGAACCGCCTCACCCTGTCGCCCGAGGACGGCGCGGTCCGCGACTGGTTCCGGGACGCCTGCACGGCGGCGGGGCTCGAGGTGCGGGTCGACGCCCTCGGCACCCAGTACGCCCTGCGGCCCGGGCGCGACGCGGCGCGCCCGCCGGTGGCCTTCGGCTCGCACCTCGACACCCAGCCGACCGGCGGCAAGTTCGACGGCATCCTCGGGGTGCTGGCCGGGCTGGAGGCGATGCGCGCCCTGAACGACGCCGGCATCGAGACCGAGGCGCCGCTTCTGCTGGTCAACTGGACCAACGAGGAGGGCTCGCGCTTCGCCCCCGCGATGATGGCGTCGGCGGCTTATGCCGGCGATTTCACCACCGACGAGATCCTGGAGAAGACCGACGCGGCCGGCATCAGCGTCGGCGCGGCGCTCGACGCGATCGGCTACCGCGGGACCGACACCGTGGGCGACCGGAAGATCGGCGCCTTCGTCGAGCTGCACATCGAGCAGGGCCCGATCCTGGAAGCCGAGGGCCGGACCATCGGCGTGGTCGAGGGCGGGCAGGGCATCGCCTGGTTCGACGGCACGATCACCGGCTTCGAGGCGCATGCCGGCACCACGCCGATGCCGCGCCGCCGCGACGCGCTGCTCGGGCTCGCGGAGGTCGCGCTCGCGGTCGAGCGGATCGCGCTGGCGCACGCGCCCACCGCCGTCGCCACCATCGGCGAGGCCGTGATCGGCGCGCCCTCCCGCAACGTGGTGCCGGGGCTGGTGCGCTTCACCCTCGACGTGCGCGACCCGAAGCCGGAGGTCCTCGACGCGATCGAGGCGGAGCTGCGCGCGAGCCTTCCCGCGATCGCGGACCGGCGCAAGCTCGCCATCGACCTCGCGCGGATCTGGCGCAAGGAGCCGGTGCCGTTCGACGCGGGCGTGATCGCGGCGGTCGATGCCGCCGCCGAGGGGCTTGGCCTGAGCCGCCGCCGCATGGTCTCGGGCGCCGGGCACGACGCCTGCAACCTCGCGGCCCGCGTCCCGACCGCGATGATCTTCGTGCCGTGCAAGGACGGCGTCAGCCACAACGAGTCGGAATCGGCGACCCCGTCCGACTGCGCCGCCGGCGCCGACGTGCTGCTGCAGACGGTGCTGACGCTCGCCAACGCGCCGAAGGCCTGATCCGTGGACGCCTTCGCCCCCCGCATCCAGCAGCGGCTCGACGCGCTGGCCCAGATCAGCGCCGAGCCCGGCGCGATCACCCGCCTCTACCTCACCCCCGAGCAGGCGCGAGCCGAGGCCCTGGTCGCCGGCTGGATGGGCGAGGCCGGGTTGCAGGTGCGCCGCGACGCCGTCGGCAACCTGATCGGCCGCGTCGAGGGCCGCGAGCCCGGCGGGCCGGCCCTGGTGATCGGCTCGCACCTCGACACCGTGCGCAACGCCGGCCGCTACGACGGGCCGCTCGGCGTCGTCGCCGCCATCAGTTGCGTCGAGGCCGTGCTGCGCGAAGGACCGCCGCCGGTCGCGATCGAGGTGGTGGGCTTCGCCGACGAGGAGGGCGTGCGCTTCGCCGCGACGCTGACCGGCAGCCGGGCGTTCGCCGGCCATCTCGACCCGGCGGCGCTGCGCACCCTCGATGCCGCCGGCACGACGCTGGCCGCCGCGATGCGCGAATACGGCCTCGACCCGAAGGCCGTCCCGACCGCCGCCCGCACGCCGGATCAGATCCTCGGCTACGTCGAGCTCCACATCGAGCAGGGGCCGATGCTGGAGCGCGAGGGCCTGCCGGTCGGCCTCGTCACCGCGATCAGCGGGGCGAGCCGCCTGGAGATCACGCTGTCGGGGGAGGCGGGGCACGCCGGCACCGTCGCGATGACCGAGCGCCGCGACGCGCTCGCGGGCGCCGCCGAATGCATCCTGGCGATCGAGGCGCGCTGCCGCGGCGAGGAGCACCTCGTCGGCACGGTCGGGCGCATCCAGGCGCTGCCGGGGGCGGTCAACACCATCCCGGGCCAGGCCAAGTTCAGCCTGGACCTGCGGGCGCCCGACGACGCGCAGCGGCACGCCGCGCTCGCCGACATCGACCTCGCCTGCAAGCGCATCGCGCTCCGGCGCCGGCTCGGCTTCGGCATCGCCCTCCTGCACGAGGCGGAAGCCGTCCCCTGCGACCCCGGGATGACGGCCCTGGTCGAGGCGGCGATCGTCGCCGAGGGCCATCCCGTCCTGGCGCTGCCGAGCGGGGCCGGCCACGACGGCATGGCGGTGGCGGCGATCGCGCCAATCGCCATGGTGTTCGTGCGCTGCCGCGGCGGCATCAGCCACAACCCGGCCGAGTTCGCCAGCCTGCCCGACATCGAGGCCGGGACCCGGGTGCTGCTCGGGACGGTGCGCGGGTTCCTCGCGGCACGGGAGCGGTCGGCCGATCAGACCAGCCCGAGGTCGGCCGGCGCCGCATCCGCGAAGACCCGCCGGAGGCTCGCCGGATCGAGCCCGTAGAGGCGTCGCAGCAGCCCGGCGAGCAGGCTGCGGTAGTCGGTGAGCACGGGATGGTCGCGGTTCTGGAACAGGTGCGCCTCGTCGGCCCGCACCTGCGGCCCGGCGATGCGGCCGCCGCGCACGGCACCGCCCAGCACCCAGTAGACGCTGCCGTGCCCGTGATCGGTGCCGCGGTTGCCGTTCTCGCGGAAGGTGCGGCCGAACTCGGAGAGCACGACCACCACCGTGTCGTTCCAGGCGGGGCCGACCTCCTCGACGAAGCCGGCCAGCCCGCGGCCGAGCTCGCCGATCCGGTCGGCGAGGTAGCCGGTGGCGGCGCCCTGGTTCACGTGCGTGTCCCAGCCGCCGACGTCGACGAAGCCGAGGTTGAACGACTCGCGCATCAGCCGGCCGATGCGCCGGGCCGAGCGCGCGAAGCCCTTCGGCGAGACGGCGCCGCGGTCGGCCTCGGCCTGATGCTCCGAGACCGACTGGTAGACCGCGTCGCGCACGCGGAACCCCTCGGCCACCGAAGCGGCCAGCGGGGTGTCGCGGTACATCGCCGTGATCAGCCCAGCCTGGCGCGCGTCGATCCCGGGCTTGGCGACCTCGTTGATCGCGATGTTGGGCACCGTCTCGGTGCCGCGGAAGATCAGCGGGATCTGCTCGGTGAAGGCGATCGGGCGCGTCCGCGTCAGCTCCGCGGCGAGCCGGGCCATGAAGCCCGAATTGTAGTCGCGGGAGGCGCCGACCGTCTGCCCGAGCTCGATCGTGTCCTGGGTCTCGAAATGGCTGCGCGTGAGGTCGTCGGTGCCGGCGAACGGCACGAAGGCGGCCTGCCCCCGGGCGTAGAGCGGCAGGATCGTGTCGCGCAAGCTCGGGTGGAGGCTCCAGTCGGCGTCGAGCGCCAGCGCCGCCGCCGGGTCGGCCGCATCCGGCCGGGCGACCGCGAGGGTCGGCCGGGCGCGGTAGTAGAAGTCGCTGCCCGTCGGGATCACGACGTTGGCCGCGTCGTAGGCGCCGCGCAGGAACACCACGAGCAGGCGCGCATCCGCCTTCGGCGCGGCCCAGACCCGGCCGGCGACGGTGGACAGGCCGAGCGCGAGGGAGGCTCGGATCAGCGCACGGCGGTGCGGGTCGCGCGGGTCCATGGGCGGCCTTCAGCGCATGAATTCGGGGGCGGACAGGAACAGGGTGTTCCAGTCCTGCGGGGAGACGGCGCGGGCCAGGGCGTCCCGGGTCGGGGCGCTCAGGGTGGCCGAGAGCGTCGAGAAGTAGAGCCCGTTCTGCAGCAGCGGGAAGGCCGGCTCGTCGGCCATGTCGGGGGCGGGCTTGAACAGGCCGGCGGAGCCCGACCCGATCTGCCGGGCGATCTCGAAGCGCGTCGTCATCTGTCCCAGCCCGTTCCAGGCGGCGGCGCCGAGCGGGTAGCCGTCCGGCGTCGAGCGGTTGAACAGGCCCTCGCCGAGGCGGTTGAGCCAGCCCTGGATCGGCGCGGCGTTGCGGATCGTCCGCCCGTCGTAGGCGAGGCGCACGGCCGAGAGCACGTAGCGGGCCGGGTCCTTGAACCCACCCCCGAGGGAGGCCGCGAAGTCGGGCGCGTGGAACAGCGCGTCGAGCACGGCCGCGATGTCGCCGTCGCTCCGGGTGAAGACCTGCGCCAGCCGCGCCACCAGGGCGTCCGAGGGCGGGGCGCCCAGGAAGTAGCGCGCGAGCGCGGCCGACACGGTTCGCGCGGTGGCGGGCTCGCGGGCGATCAGGTCGAGCGCCTCGACGATCTCGGGCCAGCCGCGGCCGCGGATCGCGTGGCCGAGGAAGACCTTGTCGCCGTAATCGTGGCGGTTCGGGTTGAATTCGAACAGGCCGGCGCGGACGAGGTCGGCCTGGCGCTCCGGCTTCAGCTTCGGGTCCTCGGGGCGGGCGTCGATGCCGACGCCGGTGAGGATGCGGGCCAGCGCCTCGACGTCGCCCTGCGTGTAGCCGGAGCCGACCCCGAGGGTGTGCAGCTCCATCAGCTCGCGGGCGTAGTTCTCGTTGAGGTGGCCGGCGGCGTTGTCGGCATTGTCGAGATAGCGCAGCATCGCCGGGTGCCGCAGCGTCGCCTCCAGCAGGTCGCGGAAGCGGCCGAGCGCGTGCGGGCGGATCGCCGCGTCGACGTAGTCGCCGACCATCGCGCGCAGGTTCGCCTTGCCCTGGTGGACGTTGAAGCGGTTGAGCCAGAACCAGGTCAGCCGCTCGCGCACCTGGTCCGGGCTGTCGAGCGCCCGCAGGATCGTCGCCGCGGCGGCGTCCCGGGCGGCGGCCGAGAGCGCCCCCTGGTAGGCCTGCTGCGCGGCCTTCTTCGCATCCGGGTCGGGCTCGGCGCTGGCCGCCCGCGCCTGCGCGTCGAGGGCGGAGATCCGCTCGAGCAGCGTGCCCTTCGGCGTCAGCGCGTCGACCTGCGCCTGGGCGGCCTCCGGCAGGGCTGGGCCTGCCGGCGGATGGAGCTGCTCCCGGAGCCAGCGCTCGCGGCCCTTGGCGCGGAGCTCCGCGTGGCTGGCCGGCGAGACGCCCCAGGTCACGGCGTCGAGGAAGGCGGCGTCGGCCTCGGGCGTGGTCGCGGCCCGGGCCGCGGCGCCCGCGAAGGCGAGGCCCGTCGCGAGCGTCAGGCAGGACAAGCGGAGCGCGGGCCGCATCATCGGATCCCCCCTCGTGCCCGCACGATCCAGCCACCGGATTGTGGCGCCGGTGCGGTAAGGGGCGCCGCGCCTATTCCAGCGGGCCGATCGCGGCCTCCACCGCCGCGACCACCGCCCCCGAGCGCACCAGCGCGAGCGCGGCCTCCATCTCGGCCTGGTACCAGCGGTCGCCCGACAGCGCCGGGGCGATGACCTTGCGCACCGCGTCGAGGGCGGCCTGCGTGCCGGAGCCGAGGGGATGGTCCCGGGCCACGTCGGCGACCAGCGAGAGCGCCTGGCACGCCATCAGGATCTCGCCGGCGACGATGGTCTCGACGTTGGCGACGACGGTGCGGGCCTTGCGCGCGCACCAGGTCGAGTTCGAGACGTGGTCCTCGGCGTTCGACTTGCCGGGGATCGAGTCGACCGAGCCGGGCATCGACAGGGTCCGGTTCTCCATCACCAGGGCCGACATCGTGCACTGCACGGTGGCGAAGCCGGTGTTGAGCCCCTTCTTGCCGGCGAGCAGGTTGCGCGGCAGGCCGTAGCTCATGGTCGGGTCGATGAGGCGCGCGAGCCGCCGCTCCGAGATCGAGCCGAGGTCGGTGGCGGTGATGGCGAGCAGGTCCATCGCCTGCGCGACGTAGGCGCCGTGGAAGTGCCCGGCCGAGATGCAGGTGTAGTGGTCGGCCCCGTCGGCGAAGATCAGCGGGTTGTCGGTGGCCGCGTTGATCTCGGTGCCCATGATGCCGTCGACGTAGGCCAGCGCCTCGCGCACCGGCCCGTGCACCTGCGGCGCGCAGCGCAGCGAGTACACGTCCTGCACCCGCGGCGGCGGGGCCTGGCCGGGGGCGCGGGCCTCGTCGGGGAACACCGTGACGCGGGCGCCCTCCGTGCAGCGCTCGGAATCGCCGATCATCCGCAGGACGTTGCGGGCCGAGGCCGCCTGGCCCTTGTGCGGGCGGGCGGCGTGGACGCGGGGATCGAAGGCGGCCTTCTCCGCACGCAGGGCCTCGAGCGTCAGGGCGAGGGCGATCTCGGTGGCCTTGAGGACCCGCTTCATGTCCTCCAGCGCCAGCACGCCGACGGCGAGCGACACGGTGGAGCCGTTGATCAGCGCCGAGGCGTCCTTGGCCTCCAGCGGAAACGCCTCGGGCAGGCCCGCCGCCTTCAGCGCCGCGCGGGCCGGCAGGCGGCGTCCCTCGTAGAACGCCTCGGCCTCCTCGAACCCGCAGATCGCGCCGGCCAGGTGCGCCAGCGGCGCGAGGTCGCCCGACGCCCCGACCGAGCCCTTCGACGGGATCACCGGCACGATCCCGGCGTTCAGGCAGGCGAGCAGGCGGTCGACGACCGCGACGCGCGGCCCGGAAAAGTTCGACGCGAAGGCGTTGGCGCGCAGCAGCATGGTGGCGCGCACCGCCTCCGCGTCGAACGGCTCGCCCATCCCGGTGGCGTGGGCGTAGACGGTCAGCCGCTGGTAGGCCTGCATCTCGTCCATGCGCACGCGCTGGTCCTTGAACAGGCCGACGCCGGTGTTGAACGAGTACATCAGCGGCGCGTCGTCGGTCATGAAATGCGCGTCGATGTAGTCCCGCGCGCCGACGAGGCTCCTGCGCGCGCCCTCGTCGAGCACCGCCTCGGCGCGGAGGCCCGCCGCGTCCGGCCGGGCGACGGCGAGCACGTCCGCGGCGGTGAGGGTGCGGCCGTCGATGGTGGTCGTCGTCATGGGCTGTCTCTCGAAAGGGGCTTTCCCGGAGCGGAGCACGAATCAGGCCGTCACGGCGCCGGGTGGCGGGCGATCCAGTGCCGGGCGATGTCGACGCGGCGGGCGAGCCAGACCCGGTCGTGCGCGGCGACGTGGTCGAGGAAGCGGGCCAGCGCCGCCATCCGTCCCGGGCGGCCGACGAGGCGGCAATGCAGGCCGACCGACATCATCTTGGGCGCTGTCGCGCCCTCGGCGTAGAGCACGTCGAAGCTGTCGCGCAGGTAGGCGAAGAACTGGTCGCCGGAATTGAAGCCCTGGGGGCTCGCGAAGCGCATGTCGTTGGCGTCGAGGGTGTAGGGCACCACGAGGCCGGTGCGCCCCGCGCCCGTCAGCCAGTAGGGCAGGTCGTCGGCGTAGGAATCCGACAGGTAGGTGAAGCCGCGCTCCAGGCCGAGTTCCAGCGTGTGGATCGAGGAGCGGCCGGTGTACCAGCCCTCGGGCGCCGAGCCCGTCACCGCCGCATGGATGCGGATCGCCTCGTCCATCGCGGCGGCCTCCTCCGCCCGGGAGGCGTCGCGCATGTCGATCCACTTGAGGCCGTGGCTGGCGATCTCCCACGCGGCCTCGCGCATCGCCGCGACGGCCTCCGGGTTGCGCATCAGCGCGTGCGCCACGCCGAACACGGTGACGGGAATCCCGCGGGCGGTGAACAGCCGCCACAGCCGCCAGAACCCGGCCCGCGCGCCGTACTCGTAGAGCGATTCCATGTTCATGTGGCGCTGCCCCGGCCAGGGCTGCGCGCCGACGATCTCGGACAGGAACGCCTCGGACGCGGGGTCGCCGTGCAGGATGCAGTTCTCGGCGCCCTCCTCGTAGTTCAGCACGATCTGCACCGCGATGCGGGCGCCGTCCGGCCAGTCGGCGGCCGGCGGGTTGCGGCCGTAGCCGACGAGGTCGCGGGGATAGGGGCGGGGATCGGTCAACGGGTCTGCTCGGGCGGTCTGAAGGCTCGGGGACGCAACGACGCAGCCGCCTCCGCCGTCAACCCCGCCGCGGCCCTCGGCCCCGCAAACCCGCCCTCGGCCATACGCAAGCCGGCCCGAATCCCGCTTGACCGCCGAGGCGAGCCGCGGAAGCTCGGCCCCGTGCCGCGAAGCCGGGCACGAAGCCAGGACGGACGATGCGCACGATCCCGATCGAACCGATGGACGAGGTTGCCTTGCGGCCCTTCGCCGACCTGCTCGCCGCGCCCGCGGCGGGGCCGCGGCAGGACCATGCGAGCCCGATCGAGAACCGGCGCGCGGGCGTCTCCGCCAACCTCGCCCTGATCCGCAGCGAGCCGTTCGCCGGCCTGATGCCGCTGACCCGCCTGGAGCGGCATCCGCATTCGAGCCAGGCCTTCCTGCCGCTCGCGGTGGATTCCTACCTCGTCGTGGTGGCGCCCGACCGCGACGGGCGGCCCGACGAGGCCGCGATCCGCGCCTTCCGGGTGCCGGGGCAGGCCGGCATCAACTACCGCGCCGGCGCCTGGCACGCGCACCTGATGACGGTCTCGGCGCCCGGCACCTTCGCGATGCTCGTGCACGAGGACGGCACGCCGGAGGATTGCGTCTTCGCCGCGATCGCGCCGGTGACGCTCGGCGCCGGTTGACCGGCCCTGCATCCACGATGGGCGTGGCAGCCGCCGATTGCCTATCTCGTAGGCAGACGCGATTGACCGGATTATGCCTATTCGACGAGCAATTCAGGCGTCCGGCCCAGCGGGGCGGCTTGGCGCGGCCCTTGCCCGCTCGAGGTCCGATCGTTCGATGAGGATGCCCGATGACGACCCGCGATGCACCGCCGCCGGATCTCGACGCCTTCGCCGCCGCCGCGGCCCCGCTGCTCGGGCTGCGCCTCGATCCCGCCTGGGTCGCGCCGGTGATCGCCAACCTCCGGGTCCTGGCCGCCGCGGCGGACCTCGTCGGCGGCTTCCCGCTGCCCGACGAGGCCGAGGCGGCCCCGGTCTTCGAGGCCTGAGGCGATGGTGGAGCAGAGCACCGACTGGAGCCGCGCCGACGCCGCTTCGATCGCCGCCGGCGTCGCGGAGGGGCGCGTCCGGGCCCGCAGCGTGATCGAGGCGACGCTGGCGCGGATCGGCCGGGTCGACCCGGCGGTCAACGCCTTCACCGACGTGACGGCCGCGCGCGCCCTGGCCGCCGCCGACGCCGTGGATGCGCGGCGGCCAGGGCG
>NZ_VRVH01000179.1:0-9173 GCF_008040095.1 Methylobacterium sp. WL6
GCCGTGGCCTGGTCGGCGCGCGGCTCGAACACCGGCTCGCGGCGCGGCTCGGCCGCGCGGCCGCCGTTGGGGAGCTGGCTCGCCCAGGGCAGGTCCTCGTCGGAGAAGGCGCGGCGGGCGGCCAGGGCCGGCGAGGCGCCGGCATAGCTGAGCGCGCCGAGGCCGGCGCGTTGCGCCCGCCACATCTCCCAGCGTTCGGCCAGGGCCGCGCGACCGCGCATCGCGGCCTGGAGCACGGTGCCGAACCCGACGATCCCGAGACCCGGCTCGTCGGATTCGTCGCGGTCGTCGTATCGCCGATCCTGCGCCGCGTCCGGATGGGTGCGGCGCGGCCGGTCGGCCCGCGCCATCGCGGGGGCCACGTCGTCCTCCGCCTCGTCGAGGCCGGGGGCCACCCGGCACGCGGCCGTCAGGCTGAGGATCGCGACGCCGGCGTAGACGAAGCCGACGAGGGCCGCGCCGGCCTGCGAGATCGCGCCGACGATGGTGCGCGCGGCCGACATCAGCGCGTCGCCGGCGACCCCGCCGAGCCCGGTCGGCAGCGGCCAGCGGGCGGTCGGCGGCAGGGCGCTGGCCACCGCGCTCGCGGCGCAGAAGCCGATGATCCACAGGGCGATGCGCATGCCGCCGTTCGGCAGGTCGCGCTCGCGCATCAGCCGGACGCCCCACAGCGCCGGCGGCAGCACGAAGGCGAGCGCACCGAGCCCGAGGATCTGCATGGCGAGATCCGAGACCACCGCCCCGGGCTGGCCGAGCACGTTGTGCGCGACGTGGTCGGTGGCGTGGTTGAGGCTCGGGTCGTCGATCGACCACGTCGCGAGGGCGACCGTCAGCGCGATCGCGCCCGTGAACAGGACGAGCCCACCGAGTTCCGTCAGCCGCCGCGCCAGGAACGGGCGTAGCGTGTCGACGAAGGTATCGTAGGGCGACGCGGAGCGGCGAAGCGAGCGCATGCGGGACCGGACGCGAAAGGAGACTCTGCCCCGGAGGCTAGGCGCCTTACGTTAACGCGCATTTAAGGTTGAAAAATCCTTCACGTCCCGGGCTTTGCCCTTGCGAGGACGGCCCGGATCGGAAACGCTTCCCTTTCCCCCCGGCCGGGCCTCCGGGCCGCCTGGGAAGACCGACGATGCTTGCCCCCGCCGAGTTCGACGCCCTGGTCGACCTGATCTACGAAGCCGCCGTCGTGCCCGAGATCTGGCCGGAGGTGCTCGACCGGATCGCCGCCGCGACGGGGTCCGTCGGGGCCATCATCCTCGCCGAGGGGCGGCACGGCCCCCGGTGGCGCGCCACCGGCGCCCTCCTGACGCACCTGCCGGAGGCGATCGCCACCGGCCTGATGGCGGTGAACCCGCGCCCGGGCCGCGCGCTGGCGCTCGGCCATTCGGGCTTCGTCCACGACCTCGACCTGTTCACCCATGCGGAGATGGACGCGGACCCGATGTACGGGTTCCTGCGGGCCCGCGGCCTCGGCTGGTGCACCGGCGTCGCCATCCCGACGGTGGGGGAGGATGCCGTGATCTTCTCCTGGGAACGGGCCTTCGCGGCGGGGCCGTTCACGCCGGAGACCGTGCGCGCCCTCGATCCCCTGCGCGCGCACCTCGCCCGCGCCGGGCTGATCGCCACCCGCCTCGGGCTGGCGCAGGCCCGCAGCGTCGTCTCGGCCCTCGACCTGCTCGGCCTGCCGGCCGCGGTCCTGTCACCGGGGAACCGGGTGATCGCCGCCAACGGCCTGTTCGCCGGCCTCGTGCCCTCCGTCGCCCAGGATCGGTCCGATCGCGTCCACCTGACGGACCCGCGCGCGGACGGCCTCCTCGTGCGCGCGCTCGCGGCGCCGGTGCAGGCCGGCGACCCGAACACCGTCGCCTCCATCCCGATCGCGGCGCGGGCCGATCGCGGTGCGATGATCGCCCACCTCGTGCCGGTGCGCGGGGCCGCCCGCGACGTGTTCGCCGCCGCGGCGACGATCCTCGTCGTGGCGGATCTCCGGCAGGGCCGGGCTCTTCCGGCGGAGCTGATGCAGGGATTGTTCGACCTCACCCCCGCCGAGGCGCGCGTCGCCCGCGGGCTGACGAACGGGCACACGGTCGGCACGCTGGCCGACGTGCACGGCGTCTCGTCGGCGACCATTCGCACGCAGCTGAAGGCGATCTTCGCCAAGACCGGCACCGCCCGCCAGGCCGACCTCGTCGCGATGCTCACCGGCGCGGCGATCGGGCGCGACCCGACCTGACCTTCGGGATCCCGCGGAACGCGCGCGCGGTGGTGCAAAACGCGTTTCGATATGGCAGACCGTCATCATGAAGATCGACGGCCGCCCCTACAGGACTATCTTCCCCGACGCGGACGGCGTCAGCGTCCAGGTGATCGACCAGACCCGCCTGCCCTTCGCCTTCGAGCTGCAGCGGCTGGCGAGCCTCGACGACGCCGCGCGCGCGATCCGCACCATGGTGGTGCGCGGCGCGCCGCTGATCGGCGTGACCGCCGCCTACGGCCTGGCCTTCGCGATGCGCGAGGATGCTTCGAATGCCAGCCTCGACCACGCGGTGGCGGCGCTGGCCGCGACCCGCCCGACGGCGATCAACCTGCGCTGGGCGCTCGACCGGGTCGCGGGGAACCTGCGCCAGGTCCAGGCGCCCGAGCGATTCGCCCGCGCCTTCGCCGAGGCCGGGCGCATCGCCGAGGAGGATGTGGCGAGCTGCCGCGCCATCGGCAACCACGGCGTCGGCCTGATCGCCGAGATCGCGCGGCGGACCGGCCGGACGGTCAACGTCCTGACCCATTGCAACGCCGGCTGGCTCGCCACCGTCGACTGGGGCACGGCGCTGGCGCCGATTTACGTCGCGCACGAGGCCGGCGTGCCGGTCCACGTGATCGTCGACGAGACCCGGCCCCGCAACCAGGGCGCGGCGCTGACCGCGTTCGAGCTCAACGGCCACGGGGTGCCGCACACCGTCGTCGCCGACAACGCCGGCGGCCACCTGATGCAGCACGGGCAGGTCGATCTCTGCATCGTCGGCTCGGACCGCACCACCGCGTCGGGCGACGTCTGCAACAAGATCGGCACCTACCTGAAGGCCCTCGCCGCCCACGACAACGGCATCCCGTTCTACGTGGCGCTCCCGTTCTCGACGATCGACTGGACCCTGCAGGACGGCGTCGCCGAGATCCCGATCGAGGAGCGCGACGCGCGCGAGGTCACCCATCTCACCGGGCGGCTCGAGGATGGCGGCTTCGCCACGATCCAGGTGGTCTCGCCGGGCAGCCCGGTCGCCAACCCGGCCTTCGACGTCACCCCCGGACGCCTCGTCACCGGCCTGATCACCGAGCGCGGCATCGCGCGGGCCGATGCCGAGGGCCTGCTCGGCCTCTATCCCGAGCGCCGCCGCGCCGCCTGAGCGGCGACCCGTCGACGAGCGCGCCCATGGCTTCGCCCCTCGCCTGCCAGCGGCACCTGTTCGAGATGCCGGCGGAGGTCGCCTACCTCGATGCCGCCGCCTGGACGCCGCTTCCGCGCAGGGTGCGCGAGGCGGGCGAGGCCGGCATGCGGGTGAAGAGCCTGCCCTGGGCCCATCCACGCTCCGAGGTGCCGCCCTGGACCGAGCGGGCGCGGTGCGCGGCGGCGGCCCTGATCGGCGCTCCGGCGGACGCCGTCGCCGTCGTCGGCTCGGTCGCCGACGCCATCGCGATCGCGGCGCGGGCGATCGCACCGGTGCCGGGCGGCCGCATCCTGCGCGTCGCCGAGGAGTTTCCGTCGCTCTGCCTGGCCTTCGACCGCCTCGCCGCGGAGGCCGGCATGGTGGTCGAGGCGGTGCCGCGCCCGGACGCCGGCGACTGGACGGCGGCGCTCCTCGAAGCGATCGCCCGCCCCGGTGCGCCGCCGCTCGCGGTAGCGACCGTCACGCCGCTGCACTGGGCGGACGGGACAATCATCGACCTCGACCGTCTCGCTCCGGCCGTCCGCGCGGCCGGCGCCGCCCTGGTGGTGGACGCGACCCAGGCGGTCGGCGCGATGCCGATCGACGTGGCTCGGCTGAAGCCCGATCTCCTGGCCTTCCCGACCTACAAGTCGGTGCTCGGCCCCTACAGCCTCGCCTTCCTCTACGCGGCACCGCATCGGCAGGAGGGACGGCCCCTCGCCGAGCATGCCGGGAACCGCCCGCCGGTCACGGGCGCACGCCGCTACGACCGCGGCGAATGCCACGATCCGGTCGGCCTGCCGATGGCGGCCACGGGCCTGGAACTCGTGGCGGGCTGGGGCGTGCCGGCGATCGAAGGCCGGCTCCGGGACTTGACCGACCGCCTCGCCGAAGGCGTGCAGGCCCTCGGCCTCGCGGTGCCGCCGCGCGCGCTGCGCAGCCCGCACATCCTGGGCGTCACGGTGCCGGGTGCCGACGCCGAGGATCTCGTCGCGCAGCTGCGAAGGCGGAACGTATTCGTCAGCGCCCGGCTCGGCCGCCTGCGGATCAGCCCGCACGTCTTTGTCGACGAGGCCGACCTGTCCCGCGTCCTGGCGGCGCTGGAGGCGGTGATGCCCGGTCGCGGCTAGAAATCGGCCCGCGGTCGGGCGGGAATGTCAGCGCCCGGGGCCCGTCGACCCGGCGGTGGCGAGGTTGCGGCGGGTCTCGGCCTGGCCGCTGACGTCGCCGAAATACTTGGTCGAATCGCCGAGCTGCACCGAAGGCTGGCAGTACGGCGTGCAGGAATACGAGTTCCGCTCCTCGGCGCCGCGCTGGATGGTGATCACCGAAGCCTGCGAGGCTTCCACCCGGATCGTCGTCTCGGCCAGCATCGCGCCGGCGGCGTCGAGGGCGATCAGGTTGGTCGCGCCGAAGCTCTTGCCGGTCAGCACCAGCACGCCGTTCTTCTGCAGCGTGACGTCGGCGATGATCGGGTTGCCGACGATCACCGTCTGCGTGCGCTCGGGCAGGCGCATGACCTTGGCGTTGTCGACCATCACCGTGACGACGGGCAGGGTTTCCGCCCGCAGCGCGGGGGCCGTCGCGAAGGCGAGCGCGGCGGCGAGGGCGACGCCCGGCAGGCGCTTGGCCGAGCGGGCACGGGACGGGCGGTGGGGCTGGGTGAGGCGCATCGGCTGCTGAGACTCATCAATACGCTGGAGGCGCGTCGCGCGGGCGTGGTGCCTGCAGAGCGGTGCGACGCGCCGAGGCGCGCATCCCGTTCGTCTCCAGGCAACACCTTATTGGTGAAGGAACTGCTAAGCCGGCGCCGTTGCGGAGCGCCGAAGACTTGACGCTTTCTTCACCATGCGGGCGGTCGTGCCTCGATTTAGCGCTTTCGCGGACCGACTTAACCGAATGGCAAGGCGGGTTCGGCATCCTCCATCTGCCGCCGATCGAAACAACAGATCTTCGACGGTTACCTCGCAAGTGTTTCGACCAAGGATTGAAGCCATGAAGACCATGTTCAAGAACTTCGCTTCGGACGAGTCCGGCGCCACCGCGATCGAATACGGCATGATCGCCGCCCTCGTCGCCGTGGTCATCATTGGCACGCTGTCGACCCTGGGCTCCAAGCTGAAGAATACCTTCACGAGCGTCTCGAACCAGCTCGTCCAGTAGTTCGGCTTCGCGTCCATCGGAAACGGCGCAGTCGGCGGCAACGTCCCGGTCTCCCGGCCCTCCCACGGGAGGCGGCCAGGGGATCGGGGCTCGGGCCGACGGACCGTCACGGCGGACACGGGCCGTAAGTCGGGGTGCGGTGCGTCCCTCGCGGGCGCGCATGCCCTGCCCCGCCGCGGGCCAAAGCCGATCCCGCCCCTGCGGGATCGGCTTCGCGTCGTCCGCGATCTCGGGCCCGTGCGTCCGGGCGCGGCCTGGATCGGAATTTGCGGTTTCTTCACGCCCGCGCCCGACACTCGCGACTTGGACACCCCATCGACGGTCGAATCGACCGCGATCGCAAGGATGATGGCAACGGTCATGGCAAGCGTGATGGCTAGCACCGGTCTGGCGAGCTTCGGCCTCCTGATCGTCTTCCCGTTCTTCATGGCCTACGCCGCGGCGAGCGACCTTCTCACGATGTTGATCCCGAACCGGATCTCGCTGGCCCTCATCGCCGGCTTCTGCGTGGTCGCCGCCACCGGCCTGTTCAGCCTTCCCGAGATCGGGATGCATCTCGCGGCCGGCGCGCTGGTGCTCGCCGTCACCTTCACCCTGTTCTCGCTGGGCAAGATCGGCGGCGGCGACGCCAAGCTCGCGGCTTCGACCGCGCTCTGGATCGGGTTCGACCAGCTTCTCGACTACCTGCTCGTCGCCTCGATCCTAGGTGGGGCGCTGACGCTGGCGATCCTCCTGGCGCGCAGCCATCCCCTGCCCTCCGTCGTCGCCCGCCTGCCCTTCGCGCTGCACCTGCACGACGCCAAGACCGGCATTCCCTACGGCATCGCGCTCGCGGCCTCCGCGCTGGTGATCCTGCCCGAGACCCTGGTCTGGACCCGCGCCCTCGGCGGCTGAGCCCCGAACCGAGCTGCCAGCGGCACCGACTGACGATGAAGATCGGCGCCACGGGCGGACGACCGCGTTAGGCGGCCGGAACCGCGTCATTCACCGTGCCGTCCGGTCAGACCGTCCTCGGACAGCGGACGAAACGCGATGGTCATGCCTTCTTAACCCTAATTTGAGGAATTCGGCCCTAACGTCGGTCAACGGGCGGCAACCCTGCCGTTCCATGCTTTGGCCCGACGATGAAACCAGCGCGTCTTGCCGTCCTCGCCATCGCCCTCGTCGCGGGCGGTGGAGCGGCTTTCCTGATGAGCGGCGGCGATCCGCCGCCCCCGCCCGTCGTCAGGGTCGAGGCGCCCGCGCCGCCGACGACCGAGGTGCTGGTCGCGGCCGCCGAGCTGCCCATGGGTCAGGTGCTCCAGGTCGCCGACCTGCGCTGGCAGAAATGGCCCGACGACGCGCTGACCCCCGGCTACATCACCCGCAAGGACGTGCCGAAGGCGCTGGAGGAGACGGCCGGCGCGACGATCCGCTCAGCCTTCCTGTCCGGCGAGCCGATCCGCCCGCAGAAGCTCGTGCGGCCCGACAGCGGCTTCATGGCCGCGATCCTGCCCTCCGGGATGCGCGCCGTGGCGATCGTCACCGACAGCCGCGGCACCAACTCGGCCGGCGGCTTCATCCTGCCCAACGACCGGGTGGACGTGATTCGCACCTTCCGCGACGAGGACAATTCCAAGGCGACCGGCAGCGACGTGCAGGTCTCCCAGACCATCCTCACCGACGTGCGCGTGCTCGCGGTCGGCCAGCTGATCCAGGAGAAGAACGGCACCAACGTCGTCACCGGCGAGACCGCGACCCTCGCCCTGACCCCCGGCCAGGCCGAGAAGATCACGCTGGCCCAGAAGGTCGGCTCCCTCTCCCTCGCCCTGCGCAGCCTGGCCGATTCTGGCCGCCCGCCGGAAGCCGAGGCCGCGCCTCAGGAGGCGGCCCTGACGGTGATGCGCTTCGGCGTCAGCCGGCAGCAGACCCGGTGAGCCCCCCGATGCCCGAACCGCACGACGAGGTGCAGCCGATGACGGATTCCGGACCGACGCTCGCCGGCCATCCCGCGAGCCCCCTCACCCATCCTCTGGCGAGCCCGCTCGCCGGCCTGCTCGCCCTGCTGACGGCCTTCGGAACCGCTCCGGCGGCGGCGCAGGAGCGCGCGGTGCTCGGGCCCGCCCCGGTCCTGTCCGTCGGGCAGGCGGAGGCGAGCACGACCCGCAAGATCGAGCTGACCGCGGGCCGCTCCGTGATCGTCGACCTGCCGCGCGACGCCAAGGAGGTGTTCGTGGCCAACCCGGCGGTGGCCAACGCGGTGGTGCGCTCGACCCGCAAGGTCTTCGTCATCGGCATGGCCGACGGCGCGACCTCGATCTTCATCCTCGACGCGGAAGGCCGCCAGATCGCGGCGCTCGACGTGACGGTGGCGCGCGACCTCAAGCTCGGGGCGCTGCGCCAGCTCCTGGGCCAGAGCATTCCCGGCGGCCGCTTCGACGTGCGCGTCACCGGCGATTCGATCCTGCTGTCCGGCTCGGTCGGCTCCTCGTCCGAGGCGCAGCAGGCGATCGACATCGCCAACGCCTTCGTCGGCGTGTCCGGCGGCGCCGCCGGCGGCGGCGGCGCCGGAGCCCGCGGCGCGGTGATCAACAACCTGACGATCCGCAACAAGGACCAGGTGATGCTGCGCGTCACCGTGGTCGAGGTCGCGCGCACCGTCCTCAAGCAGTTCGGGATCAACCTCAGCGGCAGCTGGTCGGGGCTCAACCTCGCCAACGTGACGCCGCTCTCGCTCTCGGGCGGCCAGTTCCCGGCCGGGAACCTGCTCTCGGGCACGATCAACGGCACCGGCGGCGCGAGCATCACGGCGACGCTGCGTGCGTTCGAGCAGGCCGGCGTCTCGCGCGTGCTCGCCGAGCCGACGCTCACCGCGATCTCGGGCGAGTCGGCGAACTTCACCGCCGGCGGCGAGCTGCCGGTCCCGTCGAGCCAGAGCTGCACGCCGAGCCTCGTCGCGGGGACCCAGCCGACCTGCGTCGTCGGCATCTCCTTCAAGCCCTACGGCGTCACCCTCAACTTCACGCCGGTGGTGATGGCCGAGAACCGCATCTCCGTGCGCGTCGGCACGTCGGTGAGCGAGATCGACCCGCAGAACTCCTACTCGTTCGTCAGCGGCAACACGACCTCGGCCGTTCCGGGCCTGACGGTGCGCAAGTCCGAGACGACGGTCGAGCTCGCCTCGGGCGCCACGATGATGACCGCGGGCCTGATCCAGCAGAAGAGCAAGGCGGCGATCAACGGCCTGCCCGGCCTCGTCAACCTGCCGATCCTCGGTGCCCTGTTCCGCTCGCGCGACTACCAGCGGCAGGAGACCGAGCTGATGATCATGGTCACCCCCTACATCGCCAAGGCGATGGAGCCCCGGCAGGTGACGCGCCCCGACGACGCCTTCGTCGACGCCACCGACGGCCAGGCGATCCTGCTCGGGCAGATCAACCGGGTCTACGGCACCGCCGGCACCGCTCCGCTCGGGCGCGGCTATCGCGGCCGCGTCGGCTTCATCACCGACTGATCCTCGCCCCGCGGTGCCCCGCCCCGCGCGACTTCCCTCCTCCGCCCCGGCGTCGCCCCGCCCCAGGACCGAACCGATGACGTTGCCCGGCCTGCCCT
>NZ_VRVH01000017.1:0-42969 GCF_008040095.1 Methylobacterium sp. WL6
ACCATGTCCGCCGGCGCGATCCGGCGGACATGGTCGATCGTCACGTCGTCCGCGCCGTCGAGCGCCGCCAGCGCGCGGGCGGTGCGCATCAGGGTGAGCTCGCCGCGCAGGCCGTCGGTGCCGAGCGCCACGCAGAGCCTCGCGCAGGCCTCCAGCACCGCGTCGGGGATCGTCACGGCACTCAGCCGTTCGCGGGCGAGCGTGATCTGCTTGGCCTGCGCCCGCTCGGCCTTGGCGTAGGTGGCGCAGAACGCTTCCGGGTCGCGCTCGTAGGCGTCGCGGCGGCGGACCACGTCGATGCGGGTCGCGATGTCGGTGGGCGTCGCCACCTCGACCGCGAGGCCGAACCGGTCGAGGAGCTGCGGCCGCAGCTCGCCCTCCTCCGGGTTGCCGGAGCCGACGAGCACGAAGCGCGCCGGGTGGCGGATCGACAGGCCCTCGCGCTCGACGGTGTTGACCCCGGAGGCCGCCACGTCGAGCAGCAAGTCGACGAGGTGGTCCTCCAGCAGGTTGACCTCGTCGATGTAGAGGAAGCCGCGGTTGGCCCGCGCCAGCAGTCCCGGCTCGAACGCCTTCTCGCCGAGCGCCAGCGCCCGCTGCAGGTCGAGTGCGCCGACCACCCGGTCCTCGGTGGCTCCGAGCGGCAGGTCGACCACCGGCACCGGCACGAGCGCGCTCTTGCGCTCCGCCTGGCCACGGCAATGCGGGCACGATTCGGCGGGTGCGGCCGGATCGCAGGCATAGGGGCAGCCGACGACCGCGCGCATCCGCGGCAGCAGACCGGCCAGCGCCCGGATCGCGGTGGACTTGCCGGTGCCGCGATCCCCGAACACCAGCACGCCCCCCACCGACGGATCGACCGCCGCGATCAGCAGCGCCCGACGCATCTCGTCCTGGGCGACGATGGCGGTGAAGGGGAAGGTGGTCACGCGCGGGGGCACTCGCGATTGCGAAGATGTTGTCACGCCGATCCGTGGCTGGGGAGGTGCGGCGCGAGCGGCGCGATCGAGAATGGCACCCTGGCCTTCGAAACGCACGGGCAGTTCCCTTCTTCCGATGCGACTCGTCAGGGCCGCACGCTATGCAGGGTCAGGCGCGGGTCCCCTCTCCCCATGGAAGAGGGGGCCCCGCGGTGCTTCGGACGCACCATCCGGCGCCGTCACGCAGAGGCGTCGGAATTTGGTAGGGCCCGAGGACGCGAGCGAAACTCGCCGCACGGATTGTCGGCGGCGTGTCCCCTACTCCGCCGCCACCCGCTCCAGCCCGATCCGGCCCCAGATCGCGGCCAGCGCCCCGACGAGGTGGTCGATGTCGGCGTCCGTGTGCAGGGGCGACGGGGTGATGCGCAGGCGCTCGGTGCCGCGGGCGACGGTCGGGTAGTTGATCGGCTGCACGTAGATGCCGAACTCGTCGAGCAGGGTGTCGGAGATCGCCTTGCACAGCACCGGATCGCAGACCATCACCGGGACGATGTGGCTGTCGTTGGGCAAGGTGGGGATGCCGGCGGCGTCCAGGCGCTCGCGCACCCGCTGCACCCGCTCCTGGTGCCGTGCGCGCTCGACGTTGCTCCGCTTGAGGTGGCGGATGCTGGCGGCCGCGCCCGCCGCCACCGCCGGCGGCAGCGAGGTGGTGAAGATGAAGCCCGAGGCGAAGCTGCGGACGAAGTCGCACAGCGTCTCGCTCGCGGTGATGTAGCCGCCATGCACCGCGAAGGCCTTGCCCAGCGTGCCCTCGATCACGTCGAGGCGGTGGGCCAGCCCCATGCGCTCCGAGATGCCGCCGCCGCGCGCGCCGTAGAGGCCGACGGCGTGGACCTCGTCGAGGTAGGTGAGCGCGCCGTGCGCCTCGGCCACGTCGCAGATCTCGTCGATCGGCGCGATGTCGCCGTCCATCGAGTAGACCGATTCGAAGGCCACGAGCTTCGGCCTGCCGGGCTCGATCATCCGCAGCTTGCGGTCGAGGTCCTCCGGGTCGTTGTGGCGGAAGATCTGGCGCTCGGCGCGCGACGCCCGGATGCCCTCGATCATCGAGGCGTGGTTCTCGGAATCCGAGAGGATGACGCAGCCGGGCAGCTTGGCGCCGAGGGTGCCGAGCGCCGCCCAGTTCGAGACGTAGCCGGAGGTGAACAGCAGGGCCGCCTCCTTGCCGTGGAGGTCGGCGAGCTCGCGCTCCAGCAGCACGTGGTAGTGGTTGGTGCCGGAGATGTTGCGGGTGCCGCCCGCGCCCGCGCCGCAGCGGTCGAGCGCCGCGTGCATGGCGGCGAGCACGTCCGGGTGCTGGCCCATCCCGAGATAGTCGTTCGAGCACCAGACCGTGACGGGCTTCTCGCCTTCGGGGCTGTGATGGGTCGCGTGCGGGAAGCGCCCGGCCTGACGTTCGAGATCGGTGAAGACGCGGTAGCGCCCCTCCCGGTGCAAATTCTGAAGCTCGGCGCCGAAGAACGCGTCGTAATCCATCGCTCGTCTCCCCGTCCTCGTTTCGATCGCGCGGGTTCTCCCGCGTCAGGCCGCGTCGCGCCGGGCCGGCTCGGCCGGCCCCTGTGTCGGTCCGGCTGCGGCGGAGGCCGCGAGCTTCACCTTCGTCGGGACGGCCGCGGCGGACGCCGCAACCTTCGGCGGGAGGCTCCAGTTCCAGAGGGCGGCCGCGGGCAGCGGCAGCATCAGGAACCAGTGCTCGAGGGTCGCCAGGCCCATCAGCGTGGTGAGGATGGTGAAGCCGACCATCGCGTGCGGCGTGATCGGCTCGGCGAGCGCCGCCTGGCCGAGCAGCACGACGATCACGGTGGCGACGCTGACCGACACCGGGAACAGCAGGTTCATCGGCCGCTTCGTCAGGTAGCAGCCGAGATAGGCCAGATGGTCGGGCAGGAACTCGGCGTTGAGGTTGCGCACCCCGAGGAACAGGTTGAGCCGGGCGCTGAGGTTCATCCCCCACAGCACGCAGTAGGTCCACAGGGCCAATCTTTGCGGGGTGTTCCAGGTGAGCGCCAGGATCGCCAGCGCGCCGAGAACGATGGCGAATTCGTGCCACAGGCTCGTCGCCACCGCCGCCCGGAACTTCTCGACGCCGCGGGCGCCGGGCCGGCAGGCCTCCGGCCGCGGGCCGGTGACGAAGCCCATGTAGTAGCTCATCTCCTGCCAGCCCCAGACCAGCAGCGCGCCGGTGAAGGCGGTGTAGGCCCCCGTCTCGGTCACATCGCCGGCGCTCGTGCCGATCGCGTAGAGCGCCGCCAGCAGCACCGCGGTGCCGGCGGCCATGCTCCACGGGAAGGTGCGGCGCGGCAGATGGTCGAGCAGGATGATCACCCCGGTGGAGAACCACCAGATCGCCACCGCATAGAGGGCCGGGACGGCGTAGGGCGACATCGCCGGCCCGCTACCACACCGGCTCGAGGCGGATGTCGGCGGGCATCGCGTTGTCGAGGGTCGGCAACAGGTAGAGCCTGCCGAAGGTGATCGCGGCCCGCGCCACCTGTACGCCGCGCTTCAGCGTGCCGACGACGCCGCCCTGCGCCCGCGCCTCGGCGATCTTCACCGAGCAGTCGAGCAGGGTGTCGAGCCGCTGCTTGAACTTCGGGTTGTCGAGGTCGAGCGTCAGCGGGAAGGTCTGCTTCGAGATCTCGGAGGTGATGCGGAAGACCGTGAAGTCGTACTCGGACGGGTCGACCCCGAGGGCGGCGTGGAAGGCCGGCCGGCAATGGTCGCGGACGTACATCGTTGCGAACACCGCCAGCAGGAAGAACTTGATCCAGTAGCGGTTCAGCCCCTGCGTCAGCTTCGGGTTGGCGCGCATCAGCAGCGCGAAGGCCTCGCCGTGGCGGAACTCGTCGTTGCACCACTTCTCAAACCACTTGAAGATCGGGTGGATGCGCCGCTCGGGGTGCTTCTCCAGCTCGCGGAAGATGGTGATGTAGCGCGCGTAGCCGATCTTCTCGGACAGGTAGGTTGCGTAGAAGATGAACTTCGGGCGGAAGAACGTGTACTTCTTCGACTTCGTCAGGAAGCCGAGATCGACGCCGATGCCGAAATCCTTGAGCGTGTCGTTGATGAAGCCGGCGTGGCGCGCCTCGTCGCGACTCATGAAGCCGAACAGCTCCTTGATGTCCTTGTTCTTGGCGCGCTTGCGCATCTCGGCGTAGAGGACGCAGCCCGAGAACTCGGCGGTGATCGACGAGACCAGGAAGTCGAGGAACTCCTTCCGGAGTTCGGGCTCCATCTGCGACAGGTCGCAGTCGAAGTCGGCGTTGCGGGTGAAGTGGCGCTTGTTCGGGTCGGAGCGCAGCTCCTCGATCAGCACGTCCCACTCGGCCCGGACCGGCTCGACGTTCGTGCGGTCGAGCTCCGCGAAATCGGTGGTGTAGAAGCGCGGGCTGAGGAAGGTCGTCTCCTGCGCGGACTTGGTCGATTCGTTAACCGGGCGGGTGGGCAGCGGATGCCTGACGGGAGCGTTCAAAGCTTCCTCCTCTCGCTGAAGCTGACTTCGTAGAGCTCGGTCAGCTCGAGATGGCCGGCGAGCTTGGTCCAGAGCCGCTCGATCCGGCCGGCCCGCGTCACCGTCGCGGTGCGGCGGACGACGAGGCGCTCGCCGTAGGGCACCGAGGTCGGCGCGTCGTGGACCTGCACCTCGTCGCCGGGCTCGATCTCGAAGTCGGCGTCGAGGCTGACATGGGCGTGCAGGCTCTCGGGGGTCTGCTCGATCTCGACGGTGCAGGGCACCTCGACCGTGCGGCGGCCGTTCAGGAATCCGATCATCGCGGGACGCTCACGTCGGGAAGGGCGTTGCCGGGTAGGAGCTTGGCGAAGGCGAGCGCGTTGGTCGGGCCGAAGGCGCCCATGTTGACGCTGCGCCCCGTGGTCTCGTCGATCAGGGCGAGCGAGCCGTCGTCGTAGCGGGTCAGGCGGAACGGCTCCGCCGGGGTCAGGCCGGCGCGCAGGCGGGACTGGCCGAAGCTGCGCAGGGTCGCGCGGACGAAGTTGTCCTGGCCGGGCTCGATGGTCTCGATCAGCCGCGCATCGGCGGCGTCCTCGATCCGGATCGACCCGTCCGGGCGGTCCAGCACGCGCAGGGCGACGGAGGCGACGGGATTCCCGCCGGGGTTTCCGCTGAGGCCGATCCGCTCGGTGCGCCCGACCACCACCGCCAGCATGGTGAAGCCGAGGAGCGCCCCGGCTCCGATCAGTGCGAGCGCCGGGATCGGCCCGCCCTCCGCCACCTCACCCATCGGCTTCCCTCACCGTCTGCCCGGACCGGTCGTCCGGGCGGCACCGCTCGGTGTCCGGCCGCGTCGCCGTTTCCTTGGCTTCACGTTAACCGGTGTCAAGTACGCTTGACAATCCTCGTTCTGGATTTTTCGGGCGGGTTTTTCGAGAGAACCGTCAAGATGCTGTTCGCGAACGACTTTTTTCGAGAAGCGAACGCCCGCCCCGGCGGTTCGGCCGGGACGGGCGGGGTGATGTCTCGTCCTCGCGGCTCCGCGGAGGCTCGGGCCGGTCAGCGCGCTCCGACGGCGACGAGGCGCGGCTTGCGCGCCGCGTTCTGCGGGCGGGCGACGAGCACCGGCAGCGCGGACTCTTCCTCGGGCGCCCGCGCCGCGACGATCGCCCGGGCGAGGATGGCGGCCACCTCGCCTGCGTTCGGGACGGAGCGGAGCATCGGCTGCGGCTCGGTCACGCGCCAGGGGCGGGCATGCGGCCACAGGTGCAGGTAGGCGACGCGGGTGCCGGCGCTCAGCCGGAGCGGCAGGTCGCCGGTGCCGTCGGCGAAGCTGTGCAGGGCGGCATCCTCCACCTGCGCGAGCGGCAGGTTGAAGGTGACCGGCAGCGCGATGCCGATCCGCATCACCACGCGGCGGTTGGTGATGGTGTAGGTCGTGGTCCAGGAGGCGAGCCAGCCGAGGCCGCCGACGACGGCCAGCGCGGCGGCGCAGGCGGCGAAGGTCGGCCACGAGGCTTCGAGGCCCGCCAGCACCGCGCCGTCGAGGGCCGCCGGCAGGATGGTCCAGGCGGCCAGCACGCCGAACCACAGCACCACGAACCCGCCGTGCATCGGGCGGGCGGCCATGCCGAAGGCGGTCGGCCGGCCCTGCCACAGGATGTGCTCGCCCGGCGGCAGCGCCTCGGGCAGGCCCTCGGGGATCCGGTCGTCGCGGACGGTGTCGTCCGAGGGCGTATCGTGGGTCCGGCGGCCGCTCATAGCAGGGTCTCCGCGCGCTGGGGCGTGGCGTACAGGGTGCCGGCGCCGAAATAGGCGATGATCTTCTCCTCCTCGAGGAGGGTCACCGCGTCGGGGTCGGCGTGGGGCGGGATGTCCGAGAACTGCCGGGCGAGCAGCGCCTCGGTCTTCACGGTGCGCGAGAACCGCCCCGTGCGGCAGAAGGTGACCGGCATCAGCACGCGGCGTCCGCCGGCGCCGAGATCGACCTCGTAGTAGCGGGCGAAGCTTTCGCCGCGGTCGACCCAGATGTCGGACACCGTTCCGGCGATCTGGCTGTCGGCGCCGAACACGCTCATGCCGATCGGGTTGGGGCCGTCCTCGTGGACCATGAAGTGCGTCGCGACCCGCAAGGGGACGATCCGTTTCTGGCCGTCGAAGGTGTGATCGAACGCGTCGTCGCGGCTGACCCAGGAGCCGGGGCCGACATGGGCGAACATCGGGTCGGCGCCGGTCGGCTCCAGCGGGGCGCCCGGCCAGGGCTCGCGCTTGCTGCCGAGGTAGTTGCGGTCGGGCCTGGTGTCGGCCTGCGGCGCCTGCTTGATCTTGCCGTCGGCGAGGTGGAACAGCTTCGGCGTCGGGATCAGGATCGGGTCGGGGCGCTTGAGGGTGCCCGTCACCTCGGCCTCGAGGGGATAGCCCTCGCGCCGGTCCTCGCGCCGGAGCCAGAAGACCAGGCCGAAGAAGAACAGGAAGAAGGCGTACAGGACGATCTGCGCGACGTCGACGTAGCCGGTGAGTGCTCCCGTGGGCAGTGCTCCTGGTGGCATGGCGATCTCCCGAGCTTCAGGTGGAGGAGGTGGACAGGGCGACGCGGGGCCTGCCCCGCGCCGCCGGTTGCGGGCTGCGGTCCCGGACCAGCGGGCCGATCGCGACCAGCGTCGCGAACAGCAGCGCGATCTCGATGTGGTAGACGACGAGGTAGCCGATCGAGGGATCGCTCATGCCCTCGCCGAGCGCCCCCGAGACGGCGAGCGCCGAGCCGACGTCCCGCACGATGCCGCTGCCGGCGATGGCGAGGCCGGCCGCCGACGCCTGGACCGCGCCCCAGGCGCCGAGCGCGAGCCCGGTATCCTCCGGCCCGGCCTTCGCCATGGAGGCGGTGAGCGTGCCGTGGGCGAACAGGCCGCCGCCGCAGCCGATCAGGCTGACGCCGGCCGCGAAGACCTGCGTCGAGCCGAGCGGGGCCGCGAACACGACGCAGGAAAAGGCAAGGATGCCGATCACGGCACCCGCCGCCGCCACCCGGAACGGGTCGCCGCCCCGGTTGAGCCAGCGCGCCGCCGCCAGCAGCCCGAGGCCGCCGCCGGCCGCCAGCATCGCGGTCAGCGCCGTGGTCGCGCCGACCGAGAGGTGCAGGATCTGCCCGCCATAGGGTTCCAGCAGGATGTCCTGCATCGTGAAGGCGGCGGTGCCGAGCCCGGTGGCGACGAGGCGGCGCCGCGCCAGCCCCTGCCCCGCATAGGCCGCCCAGGATTCGGAGAAGCTCGGCTGCGCCGCGTCGCGGGCGCGGTCGGGGTCGCGCGCCTCCTGCTTCCACAGGGCCAGCCCGTTGAGCACGATGGTGACGAGGGCCGTGCCCTGGATCACCTGGATCAGCCGCACCTTCGAGAAGTCGGCGAGCAGCAGGCCGAAGGCGACCGCGCTGACCATCATCCCGACGAGCAGCATGACGCAGAGCAGCGCGACGACCTTGGGCCTTGCATGGGCCGGTGCGAGGTCGGTGGCGAGGGCGAGCCCCACCGTCTGCGTGGTGTGGAGGCCGGCGCCGACCAGGACGAAGGCGAGCGCGGCGGCGACCTGCCCGGCCCACATCGGGCCGGTGGTGTCGCCCGACAGCAGCAGCAACGCGAACGGCATGATCGCGAGCCCGCCGAACTGCAGCAGCGTGCCGAACCAGATGTAGGGGACGCGGCGCCAGCCGAGCACCGACCGGTGCGTGTCCGAGCGGAAGCCGATCAGCGCCCGCAAGGGGGCGAAGATCAGCGGCAGGGACAGCATCAGCGCGACGACCCAGGCCGGCACCTCCAGCTCGACGATCATGACGCGGTTGAGCGTGCCGATCAGCAGCACCGCGGCCATGCCGACGGTGACCTGGAACAGCGACAGCCGCATCAGCCGCCCGAGCGGCAGCTCCTTCGTCGCCGCGTCGGCGAAGGGGAGGATCGACGGCCCGAGGGCCGCGACGTGCCGGATCAGGCGGAGGCCGAGCTTCATCGGCGGCCCCGCGCCAGCTCGATCGCGTTCGAGAGGTAGAAGCCGCTGTTGACGCGCTGCGTGCGCGTCAGCGCGAACTCGGCCAGCGCCGGCTCCCGGCCGATCCGCTTGGCCAGCGCGCCCAGCGTGATCGGCACGATCGCCGGCGCCCGGTCGGCCCTCGGGAACAGCGTGCCGGCGGCGTGCATCGCGGTGAGCAGGGCGGTGCGGGGCGCCACCGTGAACACCACCGACCCGTCCGTGCGCGCGCCGAGCGCGGCGAGCGCCCGGGCGATGTCGGCGGCGCCGTAATGGATCAGCGAATCCATCGCCACGACGTGGTCGAAGCGGCCGAGGCTCGGATCGAGCATGTCGCCGACCCGGAAGTCGATCGACCCGCCGCCCGCGATCGGCCCGGCGCGCTCGGCCGCGAGGCCGACCAGCGTCGCCGACACGTCGATGGCGACGACCTCGGCGCCGCGGCGCGCGGCCTCCAGGCTGAGCGCCCCGGTGCCGCAGCCGGCATCGAGGATGCGCCGGCCGGTCAGGTCGTCGGGCAGCCAGGACAGAAGCTGAGCCCGCATCGTGTCGCGGCCCGCCCGCACCGTCGCGCGGATCTTCGAGACCGGTGCGTCGGAGGTGAGCCGCGCCCAGGCCTCGACCGCGGTGCGGTCGAAGTAGGTGGTGAGCTGCGAGCGGCGCTCGGCGTAGGATGCGCTGGTCATCACGAGAACCCTCAATCAAATCCCAGGAACTCGAAGAGGTCGCGGTCCTTCATCGGGATCGCGGAGAGCGGTTTGCCGCCGGCGTAGAGGTAGGCGGCCAGCCGCATGTACTCAGCCTTCACGGCCTCCAGCTCCGGCGTCTCGTCCATCTCGAACAGGGTCGACTTCTTCAGGCGCGAACGCCGCACGACGTCGAGGTCGGGGAAGTGGGCGATGCGCTCCAGGCCGACGGCGGCGTTGAAGCGGTCGATCTCGTCGGTCTTGGCCGAGCGGTTGGCGATGACGCCGCCGAGCCGCACGGGGTAGTTCTTCGCCTTGGCGTGGATCGCGGCGACGATGCGGTTCATCGCGAAGATCGAGTCGAAGTCGTTGGCGGTGACGACCAGCGCCTGTTCGGCGTGCTGGAGCGGCGAGGCGAAGCCGCCGCAGACCACGTCGCCGAGCACGTCGAAGATCACCACGTCGGTGTCCTCCAAGAGGTGATGCTCCTTGAGGAGCTTCACCGTCTGGCCGACGACGTAGCCGCCGCAGCCGGTGCCGGCCGGCGGCCCGCCGGCCTCGACGCACATCACGCCGTTGTAGCCCTCGGCGACGAAGTCCTCGACGCGCAGCTCCTCGGAGTGGAACTGCACCGCCTCCAGCGCATCGATCACGGTGGGCGCCAGGCGCTTGGTGAGGGTGAAGGTCGAGTCGTGCTTCGGGTCGCAGCCGATCTGCAGCACCCGCTTGCCGAGCTTCGAGAAGGCGACCGACAGGTTCGACGAGGTCGTCGACTTGCCGATGCCGCCCTTGCCGTAGACGGCGAAGACCTTCGCCGTCGTGCCGATGGCGACGTCCAGCGAGACCTGGACGCTGCCTTCCGGCTCGCGGCGGGCGGCGACGGGGTTTCGAATCGCGATGTTCATGCCGCAACCTCCGCGGTGATGCCTTCGAGACGGTCCTCGAGCTCCTCCTCGGCGCGGGCGAGCGCGTCGCGCGTCGCCGCATCGGGAGTCCAGAAGCCGCGCTGGTGCGCCTCGATCAGCCGGTGCGCGACCTTGGCCGAGGCGGTGGGGTTGAGGGCGGCCATGCGCTCGCGCATGGCGGGGTCGAGGACGTAGGTCTCGGTGATGCGCTGGTAGATCCAGGGCGCGACGCCGTCGCTCGTGGCCGACCAGCCCATGGTGTTGGTGAGGTGCGCCTCGATCTGGCGGACGCCCTCGTAGCCGTGGCCGAGCATGCCCTCGGTCCATTTCGGGTTGAGCATGCGGGTGCGGGTCTCGAGCGAGACCTGCTCGGAGAGCGAGCGCACGGTGCCCTCGCCGCGGGTCTGGTCGCTGATGAAGATCGGCACCGCGGCGCCGCGGGCCTCGGCCACCGCCCGGCCCATGCCGCCGAGCCCGTCGAAGTAGTGGTCGACGCTCGTCACCCCGACCTCGACCGAATCGAGGTTCTGGTAGGCGAGGTCGACCTTGGCCAGCACGCTGCGCATCAGCGCGCGCTGCGGTGCCGGCTGGCCGGTGCGGCCGTAGGCGAAGCTCTTGCGGCGCGAGAAGGTCTCGGCGATCTCGTCCTCGTCCTCCCAGCGGCCGGACTCGACCAGCCCGTTGACGTTGGCGCCGTAGGTGCCCTCGGCGTTCGAGAACACCCGCAGCGCCGCGGTCTCGAGGTCGATGCTGTGCTCGGCCTGATGCGCGAGGGCGTGCTTGCGGACGAAGTTGCGCTCCACCGGCTCGTCGGCGGTGGCGGCGAGGTAGGAGGCTTCGGCGAGGAGCTTCGTCTGGAGCGGCAGCAGGTCGCGAAAGATGCCGGACAGGGTGACGACCACGTCGATGCGCGGGCGGCCGAGCGTCTCCAGCGGGATCAGGGTCGCGCCGCAGAGCCGGCCGTAGCCGTCGAAGCGCGGCGCCGCGCCGATGAGCGCCAGGGCCTGGGCGATCGGGCCGCCCTCGCTCTTGAGGTTGTCGGTCCCCCACAGCACCAGGGCGACGCTCTCGGGCAGGGCCGCGCCCTCGTCGCGGTGACGGGCGAGGATCCGGGCGACCTGCCGCGCGCCGTCGGCGACCGCGAAGGCCGAGGGCAGGCGGTAGGGATCGAAACCGTGCAGGTTGCGTCCCGTCGGCAGCACGGCCGGGTTGCGCAGCAGGTCGCCGCCGGCCACCGGCGCGATGAAGCGCCCGTCCAGCGCCTTGAGCAGGCCGGCGACCTCGTGGTCGCGGGCGAGCAGCGCGTCGGTCTCGGCCAGCGACCGGAAGGCAGCGCGGTGGGTCTCGTCGAGGGGCAGGCCCGCGGCGGCGAGCGCCGCGTCGACCCCCTCGCCCGCCACGAGCGCCGCGATCCCGGCCCGCTCCGGCACGAGGCCGGCGGAGGCTTCGGCCAATGCCAGCAGCAGGTCGACCCGCTCCTCGGGCGGCGTGCCCTGCCCCACCACGTGCATCCCGTGCGGGATCAGGGTGTGCTCCAGCTCGTGCACCGCCTGGCCCAGCGCCTGGATGCGGGCGGCGAGGTCGTCCCAGGCCGGCTCGGCCGGAGCGAGGTCGAGGGCGGCGGCCTGCGCCTGGACGAGCTGGCCGAGGTCGCGCCGCTCGGCTTCCGCCTCCGGCTCCAGGGCGCGCCAGCGCTCGATCGAGGCCTTGAGGTCGATCAGCCCGCGGTACAGCCCGGCCTGGGCGAGGCTCGGGGTCAGGTAGCTCACCAGCGTCGCGGCGGAGCGGCGCTTGGCGATCATCCCCTCGGAGGGGTTGTTGGCGGCGTAGAGGTAGACGTTCGGCAGCGGCCCGATCAGCCGCTCAGGCCAGCACGATTCGGACAGGCCGGTCTGCTTGCCGGGCATGAATTCGAGCGCGCCGTGGGTGCCGAAATGCAGCACCGCGTCGGCGCGGAAGTCGTCGCGCAGGTAGCGGTAGAAGGCCGAGAAGGCGTGGGTCGGCGCGAAGCCGCGCTCGAACAGCAGGCGCATCGGGTCGCCCTCGTAGCCGAAGCCGGGCTGCACGCCGACGAAGACGTTGCCGAACTGCGCGCCGAGGACGAAGAGGGCCGAACCGTTGCTGTTCTGGCGCCCCGGCGCGGGCCCCCACTGCGCCTCGATCTCGGACAGGTGCCGCTCGCGCCGGACGTGCTCCTCGGCGGGGATGCGGTGGTGGACGTTGGCCGGCGTGCCGTAGCGGGCGGAGTTGCCGGCGAGCACCGCGTTGCGCAGGTCGTCGACCGTGTCGGGCACCGCGACGTCGTAGCCGTCCGCCTTCATCGCCGTCAGGGTGTTGTGCAGCGACTGGTACACCGACAGGAACGCCGCCGTGCCGATCGAGCCGGCGTTCGGCGGGAAGCCGAACAGCACGATCGCCACCTTGCGCGCGGCCCGCGCGGTCCGCCGCAGGGCGACGAGGCGCTCGATGCGGGCGGCGAGCATGTCGGCGCGCTCCGGGTGAACGCGCATGTCGCGGGCGTTCTCGCCCATCGACGCGCCGGAGCGGCCGCCGAACACCATCGGCGCAGTGGCGCCGTCGAGCTCGGGGATCGCGACCATCATCGTGGCCTCGACCGGCGAGAGGCCGCGGTCGGAGCCCTCCCACTGCTCCAGGGTCTGGAACTCCAGCGCGTGGGCGGCGAGGTAGGGCACGTCGAGGTCGGTGAGCGCCGTCTCGGCCGCCGCGGCGTCGTTGTACGCGGGCCCGCCGACCAGCGAGAACCCGGTGAGCGAGACCAGCGCGTCGATGGCCGGCCGGCCGTCGCGGCGGAAGAAGGCGTCCACCGCCGGGCGGTTGTCGAGGCCCGAGGCGAAGGCCGGCACAACCGCGAGGCCGCGGCCTTCGAGCGCCGCGATCACGCCGTCGTAATGGGCGGTGTTCCCGGCCAGCACGTAGGAGCGCATCACCAGCAGGCCGACCCGACCCTTCGCAGGGCCGCTCGAAGGCCCCTTGGGCATGGGGAGCGCGGCGAGCGACTCGCCGATGCGGCCCTTCATGCGCGGGTGGTAGAGGCCGGTCTCGGGATAGCTCAGCGGCGCGGGTGCGGCCGCGATCTCGCGCCAGGCGAGGCGCGGCCCGGCGGCGTAGCGCCCGACCAGGAAGCGCACGAGGTTGGCGATGTTCTCGTCCGAGCCCGAGAGCCAGTATTGCAGGGTGAGGAAGTAGGCGCGCACGTCCTGCGCCGAGCCGGGGATGAAGCGCAGGATCTTCGGCAGCTTGCGGATCATCGCCATCTGGCGGGCGCCGTTGCCCTGGGTGCCCGGCTTGCCGCGCAGCTTCTTCAGGAAGTCGAGGGCGCCGCGCTTGGTGCCGTCCATGTCGAAGCGGTTGAGGCGGGTGGTCTTCACCACCTCGCCGGCCGAGAGGCAGCCGATCATCGCGTCGCAGTGCGGGCGGCGGGCCAGCAGCGCCGGCAGCACGGCGCGGACATGCTCGTCCATGAACAGCATCGTCGCGAGCACGATGTCGGCCCGGGCGATGTCGGCCTTGCAGGCGGACAGCCTCGCGGGCGCGGTGTCCCACTCGGCGGCGGCGTGGAAGTCGAGGACGAGGCCGGGCATCTCGCTGCGCAGCCGGAGGCGGGCGCGCTCGAGGGCGCTCGCCATGTGGTTGTCCATCGTCACGACGACGATGCGGAGCTCGGGCCGTTCAGCGACCGAAATGCGCTTTGGCATCGTACAAGGTCTCGACGGTGATGAGCGGCAGCGCCCGCTCCCTGGCGAAGGTTTCCGTGTTGGTGCGGGCTTTTCCTCGAACGAAGAACGGGATCTTCCGCAGCTCCTTCTCGGCCTCCACGGCCCAGGTCGGAGCGGTCGGGCCGGCGAGCGTCACCGAGGTGACGGGCTCGGGAACCGGCGGGGCGGGCGCGGGCGCCCCGGCGGGAGCCTTGCCGCCGAGATGGGACGGGGCGCGGTCGTTGAACTCGGGGTCCTCGCGGAACATCCCGAGCAGGTGCTCCTCCAGGCCCATCATCAGCGGGTGGACCCAGGTGTCGAACAGGACGTTGGCGCCCTCGAAGCCCATCTGCGGCGAGTAGCGCGCCGGGAAGTCCTGGACGTGGACCGGCGCCGAGATCACCGCGCAGGGCAGGCCGAGCCGCTTGGCGATGTGACGTTCCATCTGCGTGCCGAGCACCAGCTCGGGGCCGGCCGCCTGGATCGCCGCCTCGACGTCGAGGTAGTCGTCGGAGATCAGCGCCTCGATGCCGTGGAGCGCGGCCTCCGCCCGGACCTCGCGGGCGAACTCGCGGCCGTAGGTGCCGAGGCCGACGACCCGGAACCCGAGCTCGGCCTTCGCGACGCGGGCGGCGGCGATCGCGTGGGTGGCGTCGCCGAAGATGAAGACGCGCTTGCCGGTGAGGTAGGTCGAGTCGACCGAGCGCGAATACCAGGGCGCGCGCGACGGCGCCCCGGCGAGCACCGGCGCCGGGTCGATTCCGGCCAGAGCCGCGACCTCCTCGACGAAGCGGATCGTCGCGCCGACGCCGATCGGCACCGTCTCGACCATCGGCTGGCCGAAGGTCTTCTGCAGATACTGCGCGGCCGCGCGCGCCACCTCCGGGTAGAGCACGACGTTGAAGTCGGCGTCCTTCAGGCGGCCGAGGCCGGCCGGGCTTGCGCCCATCGGCGCCACGACGTTGACGGCGATGCCGAGCCGCCCGAGCAGGCCGGTGATCTCGGCGAGGTCGTCGCGATGGCGGAAGCCCAGCGCCGTCGGCCCGAGGATGTTGCAGGACGGACGCCGGCCCTCCGGCTTCGGCTCCAGGGACGGCGAGCCGGAAAGCCCGCGGACCAGCCGGTAGAAGGTCTCCGACGCGCCCCAGTTCTCCTTCTTCTGGTAGGCCGGCAGCTCCAGCGCGATCACCGGGATCGGCAGGTTCAGCGCCTTGGCGAGGCCGCCCGGATCGTCCTGGATCAGCTCCGCCGTGCACGAGGCGCCGACGATCATCGCCTGCGGCCGGAAGCGCTCGTAGGCGGCGGCGGCCGCGTCCTTGAAGATCTCGGCGGTGTCGGAGCCGAGGTCGCGGGCCTGGAAGGTGGTGTAGGTGACCGGCGGGCGGGCGTCGCGCCGCTCGATCATCGTGAACAGCAGGTCGGCGTAGGTGTCGCCCTGCGGCGCGTGCAGCACGTAGTGCAGCCCCTCCATCGCGGTGGCGATGCGCATGGCGCCGATATGCGGCGGTCCTTCGTAGGTCCAGAGGGTGAGCTGCATCGCCTCAGACCTCCAGCCGGGTGCGGCGGACGAGCGGGCGGGCGAACAGCTCGGCGAGGTCGCCGGCCTGGTCGTAGCCCTGGATCGGCGTGAACAGCAGCTCGATCGACCACTTGGTCGCGAGCCCTTCCGCCTCCAGCGGGTTGGCGAGGCCGAGGCCGCAGACCGTCAGGTCGGGCCTCTCGGCCCGGGCCCGGTCCATCTGCGCGTCGAGGCTCTGGCCCTCGACGATGTCCGTGCCGTCGGGCAGCAGGGCGAGGTCCTCGGCGAGGTGCCCGCGGTGCAGGTAGGGCGTCCCGACCTCGCACAGGCCCATGCCCAATTCCCGCGACAGGAACCGGGCGAGCGGCACCTCGAGCTGCGAATCGGGGAAGAAGAACACCCGCTTGCCGGCAAGCGTCTCGCGGTGGTGATCGAGCGCGCGGGCGGCGCGGGCCCGGCCCGGCGCGGTCGCCGCCTCGAAGCGGCCCTCAGGCACCCCCCACGCGTCGGCCGCGGCCCTGAGCCAGCGCGTCGTGCCCTCCACGCCGAGCGGGAACGGGGCCGACAGGCGCTTGGCGCCGCGGGCCTCCAGGGCCTTGGCGGTGTCGGTCAGGAACGGCTGCGCCAGCAGGAAGGTCGTGCTCGGGCCGACGGCCGGCAGCGCGCCGGCCCGGCGCGCCGGCAGGAACGCGACGTTGGCGATGCCGAGCTCGGAGAACAGCCGAAGGAACTGGTCCTCGACCACGTCGGCGAGCGCGCCCGCCACCAGCAGCGACGGGGCGGCGTCGGGCGCTTCCCGCGGCATCTCGGGCACCAGGGCCGCGAGGCAGGCATCCTCGCCCTGCGTGAACGTGGTCTCGATGCCGCTGCCGGAATAGCTCAGCACCCGCACGTCCGGCGAGAAGGTGGTCGAGAGCCGCTGCGCCGCGCGGCCGAGATCGAGCTTGATCACCTCGGAGGGGCACGAGCCGACCAGGAACAGCAGCCGGATGTCGGGGCGGCGCTCGATCAGGCGGCGCACCACCCGGTCGAGCTCCTCGTTCATGTCGGCGATGCCGGCGAGGTCCCGCTCGTCGATGATCGCGGTGGCGAAGCGCGGCTCGGCGAAGATCATTACCCCGGCGGCCGACTGGATCAGGTGGGCGCAGGTGCGCGAGCCGACGACGAGGAAGAACGCGTCCTGGATCTTGCGGTGCAGCCAGACGATGCCGGTCAGCCCGCAGAACACCGCGCGCTGGCCACGCTCCTGTCGGATCGCCACGTCGCCGCAGCCGGGTTCGGCGGTGGCTGCGACGGTCCTCGGCGGGAGGAAGGGCGCGTTCATCGCGCCACCATCGCGGTGCCGGCGACGGGGCGCGGACGCCGTGGCGCCTGCAGCCGCGCCGCCCGCAGCTTCAGCAGGAATTGCGTCGCGTTGACCGCGTAGGAGGCGTAGGCCGCGAGCGCGAGCCACATGAGGCCGGCCGTGCCGAGGAGCCCGAAGCCGAGGGCGCCGAGATAGGCGGTGTGCAGGGCCAGCACGAGCATGCTGACCACGTCTTCCCAGTAGAAGGCCGGGGCGAACAGGTATCGCCCGAACACCGCCTTCTCCCAGATCGAGCCGGTGACCATGATCGCGTAGAGCAGGAAGGTCTTGGCCAGCACCGAGAGGTTGGCCGCGGCCTCGCCCTCCCCGGTGGACAGCGTCCGCAGGACCAGCCCCAGGCTGACGAGGAACACGAGGAATTGAAGCGGGGCCAGAAGGCCCTGGACCAGGGTCCAGCGGGTCGCGTCGCGCCGGGCGCGCTCGGCCGACGTGTAGAGTGGTGGTCGTGCCGTCCGGTCGCTGGGACCCATAGCCTTACCCCATCCCTGCTGCGGCGGGCCGCCTCTCGGGAGGGCGGCTTGGGGGAAGCCTAGAAACCGTGCCAAAAAGTGTCAAGCGCGCTTTACGTCAAAACCGTATGACAATGACGTGGAAGCATTCTTATTCGATTCGACCATTGCCAAGCCGCCTCGAAAGCGTATCGTCTAGGTCAAGTCGTCCCGGAGAGGGCAACGGCACGGGGAATCCTAACCCCGGCCAAGCTATATTTTGAATACAATTAAGCCGTCAGCGACATTGGAGTTGGCCAATGGATGACTTGAGGCGCTCCGAGGGGCGAAACGCCATCCTAGCGCTCGCTCGCGAGATGGCGTCAGCCTGCGAGATCGACCAGCAGGCGCCGCCGCGCCGGCAGCAATTGTCCGATCGCTGGCACGGTCACCTCTCCCGCGTGGTCGAGGCCGAGATCATCCCCCGCCTGATGCTCGCACACCGCATGGAGGCGTCGACGCGCGGCCCGGGGCCGAGAAAGCCGACCGCCGAGGACATCGAGGCCTTCGCCTCCCTCGTGCTGGCGCCGGCCGGCGAGGTGGTGGAGGCGCGCATCGCCGCGCTCGTCGACGACGGCCTCGCCCTCGACAGCCTGCTCCTCGACCTCCTGGCGCCGACCGCGCGGCACCTCGGCGTGCTCTGGGAGGAGGACCTCTGCGACTTCGCCGAGCTGACGATCGCGATGGGCCGCCTGCAGCGGATCATGCACGACCTCGCGCGCCGCTACGGCGGCGAAACAGGAGGGCACCGGGACGGGCACAGCATCCTCCTGAGCCTTTGTCCCGGCGAGACCCACATGTTCGGGCTGTCGATGATCGAGCAGTTCTTTCGCGACGCGGGCTGGGACGTCACGAGCACGGCGCTCGCGCCGGTGGGCGAGATCCTGAACCAGGCGCGGACCGCCTGGTTCGACGTGATCGGCCTGTCGCTCGGCTGCGAGGTGCTTCTGCCGACCCTGACCAAGACCGTCCACGAGCTGCGCCGGGTCTCGTTCAATCCCGGCGTGCGCATCCTCGTCGGCGGCCCGATCTTCGTCGACAATCCGGGGCATATCGAGCGCGTGGGTGCTGATGCCACGGCCACGGATGCGCGTCGTGCTGTGGCCGCCGCCGAGTTCATGCTTGATCTCAGGGCGGGAGCCTGCTGAAAGACCCGATCGACGACTTCACGAAGCGGTGAGACTTGACCAGCTTGGCCACCCACGCTGCGCAGAACCCCTCCGCAGCCCTGAGCAAGACCCTGTCGGCCCTCGGGGGAGAGGCGGCGGGCCTTCTCGTCGCGGCCGCGACTGACCTGTCCCTGGTGGTGGATGCCGACGGCATCATCCGCGACGCGGCCTTCGCCGCCCCGGACCTCGCGGGCCAGGGCTGCGACACGTGGCTCGGGCGGCGCTGGATCGACACTGTCACCGTCGAGAGCCGCCCGAAGATCGACGCGCTGCTGCGCGACGCCGCGCCGGACGGGGTGACGCGCTGGCGGCAGGTCAACCACCCGTCCGTCTCCGGCGACGACCTGCCGATCCGCTACGCTGCGATGCGCCTCGGCACGGACGGCTCGATCATCGCGATCGGCCGCAACCTGCTCGCCATGGCCTCGCTCCAGCGCAAGCTCGTCGAGACGCAGCAGGCGCTGGAGCGCGACTATCTCCGCCTGCGCGGCGCCGAGACCCGCTACCGCATGCTGTTCCAGCTCGGCAGCGAGCCGGTGCTCGTGGTCGACGCGGCCACGCGCCGGGTCACCGAGGTCAACCCCGCCGCGGTCCGGCTCCTCGGGCGCACCGAGAAGCGGATCCTCGGGCTGGACGTGGTCGAGCTGTTCGAGGCGGCGAGCGGGCGCGAGATCGAGCTGCTGTTCTCCGGCCTGCGCGCCACCGGCAAGGCCGAGGATCTCGAGACCCGGCTCGCCGGAAGCCGCGGGCAGGCGCGGATCTCGGCATCGCTGTTCCGGCAGGGCAGCTCGGCGAGCGCGCTGCTGCGGCTGAGCGATTCCGCGATCGGCGACGCCGCGTCGCCCGAGCGGCGCGGCCCGCTCCTCGACGTCATCGAGGGCATTCCCGAAGGGTTCGTCGTCACCGACCTGTCGCGGCGGATCCTCACCGCCAACGGGGCCTTCCTCGACCTCGCCCAGGTCGCGACCGTGGAGCAGGCGCGCGGCGAGCTGATCGACCGCTGGATCGGCCGCGAGGAGACCGAGGCCGCGACCCTGTTCGCGACGCTGGCCGAGCACGGCTCGGTCCGCCACTTCGCGACTGGCCTGCGCGGCCTTCTGGGATCCGTCGAGGAGGTCGAGATCGCCGCCGTCGCCGTGCCGAACGCCCGCCCGCCCTGCCTCGGCTTCACCATTCGCGGCACGCCGCGCCGTGCCGTGGCGACGGCGGTGTCGGGCGGGCACGAGCTGCCGCGCTCGGTCGAGCAGATGACCGAGCTGGTCGGCCGCGTCTCGATGAAGAACCTCGTGCGCGAGACCACCGACCTGATCGAGCGTCTCTGCATCGAGGCGGCGCTGCGGATCACGCGCGACAACCGGGCCTCGGCCGCCGAGATGCTCGGGCTCAGTCGCCAGGGCCTCTACGCCAAGTTGCGCCGCTACGGCATCGGCGATCTCGACGGGCCCGACTATCCCGACGCCTGAGCGCGATCCGCTCGGCCTGCCTCCACCCGCGAATCGCGACGTCCGCCGCCGGAACGATCGTGAATGGACCGTCCGTCGGCGTTCGACCTCGCCCGCTTGGTTTCAGCTTGGCACTACTCCTACCTTCATGTGTCCAAGTTTTCGATCATCTGTCGTGTCATCTCTACTTGACACTTCGTAGGGCGAGATCCTAGCCTCGCACCATGGCGACACCGGCTCCCAGCGCACTCGTCGAACTGCTCAAGCCGATCACGTGGTTCGCGCCGATGTGGGCCTTCGCCTGCGGCGTGGTCTCGTCGGGGCAATCCACCCACGGGCAATGGCCGGTGATCATGGCCGGCGTCGTGCTCGCCGGGCCGCTGGTCTGCGCCACCAGCCAAGCAGTCAACGACTGGTACGATCGCCACGTCGACGCGATCAACGAGCCGAACCGCCCGATCCCGTCCGGCCGCATGCCCGGCCGCTGGGGGCTCTACGTCGCCGGGGCCTGGACCGGGCTTTCGCTCCTCGTGGCCGCCGCGCTCGGGCCCTGGATCCTCGGCGCGGCGATCTTCGGCCTCGTCCTGGCGTGGCTCTACAGCGCGCCGCCGATGCGCCTGAAGAATAACGGCTGGTGGGGCAATTCCGCCGTGGCGATCTGCTACGAGGGGCTGCCGTGGTTCACCGGCGCCGCCGTGATGGCCGCCACCGTGCCCGACCGCCGCGTCCTGATCGTCGCGGCGCTGTACTCGATCGGTGCCCACGGGATCATGACCTTGAACGACTTCAAGTCGGTGGAGGGCGACACCCTCACCGGCATCCGCTCGCTGCCGGTCCAGCTCGGCATCCCCGGGGCCGCCCGCTTCGCCTGCCTCGTGATGACCGTGCCGCAGGTGGCCGTCATCGCGTTCCTCTACGGCTGGAGCCGGGGGTGGCACGCTGCGATCGTCGCGCTGCTGCTCGTCGGGCAGATCGCGCTGATGCGCCGGCTGCTCGCCGCGCCGCGGGCGAAGGCCGCCTGGTACAACGGCACCGGCACCACCCTCTACGTGCTCGGCATGCTGGTTTCCGCCTTCGCGCTCCGCCCGCTCGTGGGAGCCCCGTGATGGCCGCGCCCGCCTCATCGTCATTCACATCTTCGTTCTCTGGGGCGCAGATCGTCCGTCTCGGCCTCGTCCAGACCGCGCTGGGCTCCGTCGTCGTGCTGATGACCTCGACCATCAACCGGGTGATGGTGGTGGAGCTGGCGCTGCCCGCCATCGTCCCGGGCGCGCTGGTCGCCTTGCACTACGCGGTGCAGGTGCTGCGCCCGCGCTGGGGCTACGGCTCGGATGTCGGCGGCCGCCGCACGCCGTGGATCGTCGGCGGCATGGCCGCTCTGGCGCTCGGCGGCTTCCTCGCCGCGGCGGCGACGGCGCTCGCCGAGACGAACCTCCCCGCCGGCCTTTCGCTCGCGATCCTCGCCTTCTTCTCCGTCGGCATCGGCGCGGGCGCGGCGGGAACCTCGCTCCTCGTCCTGCTCGCTACCGGCGTCGAGGATCGGCGCCGGGGTGCCGCCGCCACCATAGTCTGGGTGATGATGATCGCCGGCTTCGCCGTCACGGCGCCGCTGGCCGGGCACTTCCTCGATCCGTTCTCCGGCGCGCGCCTGGTCGCGGTCTCCGGCACCGTCTCGCTCGCGGCGTTCGTCCTCGCGTGCCTGGCCGTGCGCGGGGTCGAGCCAACCGTCGCGCCGGTGCGATCGGAGACCGCCGGCTCTGCGAAGGCGCCGTTCCGGGCGGTGCTCACCAAGGTCTGGTCCGAGCCGGCCTCGCGCCGCTTCACCGTGTTCATCTTCGTGGCGATGCTGGCCTACAGCGCCCAGGAGCTGATCCTCGAGCCGTTCGCCGGCCTCGTTTTCGCGATGACGCCGGGCACCACCACCAAGCTCGCCGGCCTCCAGCACGGCGGCGTACTCGCCGGGATGCTGCTGGTCGCCGGGCTGACGATGGGCGTCGGCGGTCCCTGGCTCGGCTCGCTCAAGCTCTGGACAGCCTTGGGCTGCGCCGGCTCCGGCGCGATGCTCGTCGGGATCGCGGCCGGCGGCCTCGTCGGGCCGGAGTTTCCCTTGCGCGCCGTGGTCTTCGGCCTCGGCCTATTCAACGGCGTCTTCGCGGTCGCCGCGATCGGCTCGATGATGGGGCTCGCGGGCGCCGGCGGCGAGGCCGAGCGCGGCACGCGCATGGGCGTGTGGGGCGCGGCGCAGGGCGTGGCCTTCGGCGCCGGCGGCTTCCTCGGCACCGTCGCGGTCGACCTCGCCCGCCTCGTCACCCCGGAAGCCGTCCACGCCTACGCCACCGTCTTCCTGGCGGAGGCGCTGCTGTTCGTGCTCGCCACCCTGATCGCGCTGCGGATCGAGCATGCGGGCGCCACCCGCGTGCCGCGCGCGCAACGCCGGGCGGCGCTCGATCTCCGGTTCGAGCCGCGGTTCTAGGGCGTCTTCAGGCGAGGTGGATGCCGGCTCGCGTGAAGGACATCCGACCCGACGACGAGAGAGCGTTTTTTTGATCCGGCGATCTGGGAAGACGCTCCAAGCGCCGGCCGCCGAAACCAACGCCAGGGAGCACAGCATGTCCGAAGCCCCCGAATTCTTCGATTGCGTCGTGGTCGGCGGCGGTCCCGCCGGCGCGACGGCGGCGACCGACCTGGCGCGGATGGGCCGCAGCGTGCTGCTCCTCGACAAGCCGGGGCGGATCAAGCCCTGCGGCGGCGCGATCCCCCCGCGGGCGATCCGCGATTTCGCCATCCCCGACGCGCAGATCGTCGCCCGCATCAAGCTCGCGCGGATGATCGCGCCCTCCGACACGGCCGTCGACATGCCGGTCGGCGACGGCTTCGTCGGCATGGTCGACCGCGAGCATTTCGATCCGTGGTTGCGCGACCGGGCCTCGCTCGCCGGCGCCGACCACCGCCCCGGCACCTACGAACGCATCGTCCGCGACGGTGCCGGCACCACGGTGCATTACCGCGTCGGCGACGCGGCGCGCACGGTGCGGACCAAGCTGGTGATCGGTGCCGACGGGGCCTCGTCCCCGGTCGGCCGGGCCGAGATCCCGGGCCATGCCGGGATGCGCCAGGTCTTCGCCTACCACGAGATCGTCCGGCCGCCGGCCGACGGCAGCGGAGCCTACGCGGCCACGCGCTGCGACGTGTTCTACCAGGGCAAGCACTCGCCCGATTTCTACGCCTGGATCTTCCCGCACGGCGAGACGATCAGCATCGGCACCGGCTCGGCGCGGAAGGGCTTCTCGCTGCGCACCGCGATCCGCAACCTGCGCGAGTCGACGGGGCTGGCGGCGGGCGAGACGGTCCGCCGCGAGGGTGCGCCCCTGCCGCTCAAGCCGCTGAGGAAGTGGGACAACGGCCGCGACGTCCTGCTCACGGGGGATGCCGCCGGCATCGTCGCCCCCGCATCCGGCGAGGGCATCTACTACGCGATGCTCGGCGGCCGGCTCGCCGCCGACGCGGCCGACGCGTTCCTCAGGACGGGCGATGCCCGCGCCCTCGCCCAGGCCCGCCGTCGCTTCATGAAGCTGCACGGGCGGGTGTTCCTGATCCTGCGGATCATGCAGTCGGTCTGGTACCGCAACGACGCCCTGCGCGAGCGCTTCGTCTCGATCTGCCGCGACAAGGACGTGCAGCAGCTCACCTGGGAAAGCTACATGAACAAGGAGCTGGTGCGGAAGAAGCCGATGGCGCACGTAAAGATCTTCTTCAAGGACATGGCGCACCTGTTCCGCTGGGTCTCGCCTTGAGCGAGGTCTGGATGCCGGCGGCGATCGCCACCCTGTCCGCGCTCGTGGTGGCCCTGGCTGGCGGCGTGCTGACCACCACCGGCCCGTGGTACCGCGCCCTGCGCAACCCGGCCTGGAAGCCGCCGGACTGGGCGTTCGGCCCGGTCTGGGCGACGATCTTCGCGCTCTGCGTCGTCTCCGCCGTGATCGCCTGGAGCGAGGCCGACGAGCCGCAGCGCGTCGTGCTGCTCGCGGCCTACGCCGTGAATGCCGTGCTCAACATCGCCTGGAGCGCGCTGTTCTTCCGCGCCGAGCGGCCGGACTGGGCGTTCTTCGAGCTCGTCCTGCTCTGGCTCTCGGTGGCGGCGCTGATCGCCGTCACGCTGCCGGTCTCGGGCGTCGCGGCGGTGCTGCTGGCGCCCTACCTCCTCTGGGTGACGATCGCCGGGTTCCTCAACCGCGCCATCGTGCGGCTCAACGACCCGTTCGGAGCCGCGTGATGGCGGAGTGGTTCGCAACCGGCCGGATCGTCGACGCGATCCTCGTGCTCGTCGCCGCCGAGGCCGCGATGCTGCTCGCGTTCCGGCGGCGGACGGGGCGCGGGCCGGCGCCGGTGCCGCTCCTGTGCAACCTCGTCTCCGGGGCGGCGCTGATGCTGGCCGTGCGTGCGGCCCTGGTCCAGTCGCCCTGGCCGGTCGTCGCCGGCTGGATGCTGGTCTCGCTCGGCGCCCATCTCGGGGACCTCGTGCCGCGCCTGCGCAACCCGGCCGGCCTGACGCTTGGTCGCACCGGCGCCCCTGGCGTGCCAGGAACTTCCGACGCGGCGGCCGCGTTCAACGCGCGGCCGCGAAGCTGAATTATTATGCTTCTTACCTGCCACAACCGGAGATTAGGCATCATGCGTGGCTTCCTCGCTCTGGCCGCGACCTCCGGTTTTCTGCTGGGTTCCAGCCTGCCGATCGCGGCCTTCGCGCAGGAGGCTGCCGGGGGCGCGAGCCAGGATCTGGTGAAGCGCGGCGAGTATCTCGTCACCGCCGGCGATTGCGTCGCCTGCCATACCGGCCCGAGCGGCAAGCGGCTGGCCGGCAACTACGTCCTCAACACGCCGATCGGAAAGATCCGCACCCCCAACCTGACGCCCGACGACGAGACCGGCCTCGGCAAGTGGACGGAAGCGGACTTCGTCAAGGCGATGCACGAGGGCATCGACAACGAGGGGCACTACCTCTACCCGGCCTTCCCCTTCGCCTGGTACACCAAGGTGACGACCGACGACGTCAAGGCGATCTGGGCCTACCTGCGCTCGCTCGAGCCGGTGAAGGAGCCGCGCAAGGACAGCGAGATCCCGTTCCCGTTCAACATCCGCACCGCCCTGATCACCTGGCGCACCGCCTTCTTCACGCCGGGCGAGTGGAAGCCCGATCCGAACGCCACCGCCGAGGTCAACCGCGGCGGCTACCTCGTCGAGGGGCTCGGCCACTGCGGCATGTGCCACAACGAGAATAAGATTGTCGGCAACAGCAGCCTCGCGGGCAAGCTCGGCGGTGGCGTGATCGACGGCTGGTACGCCCCGAACATCACCCCCGACGGCCACCAGGGCATCGGCGCCTGGACCGAGGAGCAGGTGGTGACCTACCTCAAGACCGGCACCGCCCCGGGCGACAAGCCCGGCGTCGCCGCCGGCCCGATGCGCCAGACCATCGAGGAATCGCTTTCGAAGATGACGGACGCCGACCTCAAGGCCATGGTCGCGTATCTCCGGACCTACCAGGCCAAGCAGACCTACAAGTCCAAGGACCTGCAGGCCTACGACACCACCGGCGCGCCGGGCGCGGGCGTCTACCTCAGCTACTGCTCGTCCTGCCACCAGCCCGACGGCAAGGGCGTCGAGGGTGCGATCCCGGCGCTCGCCGGCAACACCTCGGTCCAGTCGGCCGGCCCGGAGACAGTGCTGCGCGTGATCTACGGCGGGCTCGGCGCGCAGAGCGGCTACGCGCCGATGACCGCGATCGGCCAGGGCATGACCGACCAGCAGGTCGCCGACGTCACCGACTACATCCGCAACTCCTGGGGCAACAGCGCTCCCGTCCTGAAGTCCGGCGTCGCCGCCGACGCGCGCAAGGCGACGAGCACCATGCTCGCCGGCAATGCGCCCTGCGCCGAGATCGAGCAGCCGGACGTGGCCAAGGCCGTGGCCGACGCCGGTGCCGCGGAACAGCTGAAGGGCCTCAAGCAGGAGGACTTCATCCCGCGCATCGATGCGCTCCTGCCGAAGATCAAGTCGGCGCTCCCTGCAGGACGGGACGACGACATCGTCAACGGCCTGACCACGGCATTCTGCAAGGCCGCCAAGCCGGAGACCGACGACGTGAAGCTGCCCTGGCACGCGACGATCGGCAGCTTCAGCAACCTCGTCTACAGCCAGCTCAAGCACCCCGAGCGGCAGGCCAGCACGATGCCGGCTCCGGCGATGCCGAAGCCGAACTGAGCCACGGGCAACCGGTCGCGGGCGGCCTGACGAACCAGCGCGCGATTGGCGCGTTGGCCGGCCGCGCCGACGAGGGGATGTCGCGGTGTCGCTCGATTCCGCAATCCCGGTCTTTTCAAAACCATGACGCATCAGACCTGTGACGTCGCCGTCATCGGGGCCGGCACGGCGGGGATCGCCGCGTTCCGTGCCGCCGAGGCGGCGGGCGCCGACGCCGTGCTGATCGAGCGCGGCCCCGGCGGCACCACCTGCGCACGCGTCGGCTGCATGCCTTCGAAGCTGCTCGTCGCGGCCGCGGCGGCGGCCCACGACGCGCGCCGCGCCAGCCTGTTCGGCGTCGCGGTGTCGGGCGTATCGATCGACGGCCCCGCGGTGATGGCGCGTGTGCGGGCCGAGCGCGACCGCTTCGTCGCCGGGGTGCGCGACGGGCTCGACGCGATCCCGTCGGCCAAGCGGCTCGCCGGCGAGGCGCGGTTCCTCGACGCCCGGACGCTCGCGCTCGGCGACGACCGCCGCGTCGCGTTTCAGGCGGCGGTGATCGCTACGGGATCGAGCCCGAGCATCCCGAAGCCGCTCGCGCAGCTGGGCGACGCCGTCCTGACCACCGACACCGTGTTCGAGCTTCCCGACCTTCCGGCGTCGCTGGCGGTGATCGGCGGAGGGCCCGTCGGCATCGAGATCGCCCAGGCGATGGCGCGCCTCGGCGTGCGCGTCGACCTCTTCGACACCGGGTCGGGCCTGGCCGGCCTGAGCGAGCCCGGCCTTCGGAAGGACGCGGCCGCGATCTTCTCCGACGAGATGGCCTTGCATCTCGGGTCCGAACTCGTCTCGGCCGAGCCCGTCGACGGCGGGGCGCAGCTGACCTGGGCGGAGGCCGACGGCGCCCGTCGCACCGGCACCTTCGCCCGGGTGCTCGCAGCCGCCGGCCGCCCGCCCAACGTCCGGGGCCTCGACCTCGCGCAGGCCGGGCTTCGTCTCGACGAGAATGGCATGCCGGCCTTCGACGCCCGGACCCTGCTCTGTGCGGGAGCGCCCGTGTTGATCGCGGGCGACGCCAACGCGGTGCGACCGGTCCTGCACGAGGCGAGCCGCCAGGGCGGGATCGCGGGGCGGAACGCGGCGGCCCTCGTCGCGGGCCGAGCCCTCGCGGCGCCGGAGCCCTGGCCGGCGCTCGCCATGGTGTTCACCCACCCGCAGGCGGCGAGCATCGGTGCGCCGTTCGATCCCGAGGCGGGCGACGGGCGCGTGGTCGGCGGGATGTCGTTCGACGACCAGGGCCGGGCGCGGGTCGAGGGCGTCAACCGGGGCGGCATCCGGCTCTGGGCGGACCGGGACGGGCGCCTGCTCGGCGGCGAGATGCTCGGGCCGTCCTGCGAGCACCTCGCCCATCTCGTGGCGCACGCGATCGGCGACGGACGGACCGTCGACGACCTTCTGGTGCGGCCGATCTACCATCCCACCGTCGAAGAGGGACTTGCGAGCGCATTGTCCGATCTTATACAACCGCTGAAGGGATGATCGCCGGACGCCGGACGGTCGTGACCGATCCTTCATCTTGCCGCATCGCGGATACCATTGCGCCCGCCCGTCCCACGGGTCATACCGGGCCGCAGATGACGCGGTCCCATTCCTGATGTCCACGATCGTTGCCGCGGGCAATGCGATCGACCTCGACGCCCTGACGGCGGAAGAGCGCGATGGCCTCGATATCGGGGTGATCGGGCTCGACGCCGCCGGGACGATCGTGTCGTTCAGCGAGGGGGCGAGCGCGCTCTCGGGCCTCGCCAGCGCCGCCGTGATCGGCCGCAACTACTTCCGCGAGGTGGTGCCGAGCACCAACGTCCCCGGGTTCTTCGGCCGCTTCCTCGCGGGCACCCGCCGCGGGCACCTCGACGAGAGCTTCGACTTCGTGTTCGGGCGCATGCCGCAGCCCCTGCGCGCCCGCGTGCGGATGCGGAGCGGCAAAGGTGTCACCTGGCTCACGATCACCCCGGTGGAGACCCTCGGCGCGGGCCAGTCGCGCGAGGCGGTGATGGCCGCCATCGGCCGCCGCGTCCGGGCCGAGCCGGTCGATCCCCAGCTCTGCGAGCGCGAGCCGATCCACATCCCGGGCTCGATCCAGCCGAACGCGGTGATGCTAGCGGCCGATGCCGGCACGCTCGAGATCCTGGCCCACAGCACCAACGTCCGCGACGTGCTCAGCCGCGCGCCGGAGCGGATCGCCGGCCTGCCCCTGGCCGAAGTCCTGCCGACCGCCTTCGTCGAGACGATCCGCCAGCGCCTCGCCAGCGCTACCCTCGACGACGGGCGCTCGATCCGCCGCACGCTCAAGCTCGCGGGCGACGACCATGCCAGCTACTACGCCATCGTCCACGCCCATTCCGGCCGGGTCATCGTCGAGCTGGAGCTCGAGCCTGAGCATCCCGAGGACTTCCGGGTCGCGACCCAGACCGATTCGGAACTCGCCGTCACCCGCCTCCGGGCCGCCGAGACGCTGAGCGGGGCCGCCCGCATCGCCGCGCTCGAGGTCCGGGCGCTCACCGGCTTCGAGTGCGTGCTGGTCTACCGCTTCGACGCGGACTGGAACGGCGAGGCGATCGCCGAGGACAAGGTGCCGGATTGGTCGCGCGCCCTGCTCGGGCTGCGGTTCCCGGCCTCGGACATCCCGGCCCAGGCGCGCGCGCTCTACACCAAGGCCAAGAGCCGCTTCGTGATCGATCGCGATTCGGTGCCCGTGCCCCTGGTCGCGGCGCCGGCGGCCGGCAACGGCCCGATCGACCTCACCTTCGCGCAGCACCGCACGCTCTCGCCGATCCACCTGGAGTACCAGCGCAACCTCGGCGTGAACGGCTCGATGTCGATCTCGATCATGGTCGAGGGGCGGCTGTGGGGCCTGATGATCGGCCATCACCGCCACCCGCACTACGTCGCGCCCGAGACCCGCGCCGCCGCGACCGTGCTCACCGACGCCTTCGCCATGCGCGTGCAGGAGATCGAGGCGCGCCGGCTCTGGACCGAGCGCAAGGCCCATCTCGACACCGAAGGACGCCTGGTCCGCGGCCTGACCCGGTCGGACGACTTCGTCGCGGCGCTGACCGGCGGCTCGACCACCCTCCTCGACCTGTTCGGGTCGACCGGCGCGGCGATCGTCTCCGGCGCGCGCGCGACCCTGATCGGCACGACGCCCCCGGACGAGGCCGTCCGCGCGATCGGCGACTGGCTGAAGGAGATCCTGGCGCCGGGCGAGACCACCTATGCCAGCGCCAACTTCTCCGCACAGTGTCCCGCCGCCGCCCCGCACCGCGAGATCGCGAGCGGCGTGCTCGCCGCGTTCGTCGACGAATCCCGCGAGAACCTGCTGCTCTGGTTCCGCCCGGAGGTGTCGAGCACGGTGACGTGGAGCGGCGATCCGCGGAAACCGGTGCTCGCCGGCAACGGGCCCGTCGCGGTGCTGCCGCGGCGCTCGTTCGAGCGCTGGGTCGAGGAGCGCACGGGCTTCGCCAGCCCCTGGGCCGACTGGCAGGTGTCGCTGGCCGGCTCCCTCGCCCACGCGGTGGAGGGCGTCGTCCTGCGCCAGCGCCGCAAGATCGACGAGCTCACCGGCCTCCTCGCCGAGAAGGAGCGCCTGCTCGCCCAGAAGGATCTCCTGACCCGCGAGATCGACCACCGGGTGAAGAACTCGTTGCAGATCGTCTCGGCCTTCCTGCAGATGCAGCGGCGTCAGGTCTCCGATCCGGCTGCCCGGCAGGCCTTCGCCGACACCTCCGCCCGGGTGATGAGCGTCGCCCGCGTCCACGACAGCCTGTATCAGGCGGAGAACGTCGAGGAGGTCGACCTCGGCCAGACCATCGAGGCGCTTTGCACCGACCTCGCCGGCATGGCGGGCGGCGGCCATGCCGTCGACCTCACCGCCGAGCCCGGCCTGATGGTGCCCTACCGCAAGGCGGTGGCGCTCTCGCTGATCGCCACCGAGCTCGTCACCAACGCCTTCAAGTACGCCGCCAAGCCCGAGGGCGTCGGCCGCGTGGCGGTCACCGTCTCGGGCCACGGCCCCGGCAGCGTGCGGCTGCGCGTCTGCGACGACGGCGAGGGCCTGCCCGAGGGCTGGTCGGAGACCAAGCCCCGCGCCAACGGCACCGGCGTCGGGCTCGGGATGAAGCTGATCCGGGCGATGCTCGACCAGATCAACGCCCGTCTCGACGTCGACAACGCGCCCGGCGCCTGCTTCACGATCACGGCGTGAGCCTGCACCAGCGGCTGCGCGCCGCCACCGCCTCGTCGCATCAGGGTCTCGAGGACGCGCTCGACTGGCGGGCGCGCGTCGCGACGCTGCCCGGGTATCGCGCCCTGCTCGCCCGCTTCCATGGATTCCATGCGGCCTACGAGCCGGCGATCGGGCTTGCGCTCGCCGACGAGGCGTTCTGGGGCCCGCGCCGGCGCTTCGCCGCGCTGGCGGCGGACCTCGCCCATCTCGGGATGCCGGACGCCGAGATCGCCACCCTGCCCCGGCCCTCGGCCGTGACGTTCGCGGACGAGGCCGCGGCGATGGGGGCGCTCTACGTGCTCGAAGGCTCCACGCTCGGCGGCCAGGTCATCGGCCGGCACATCGGCGCGGTGCACGGGCTGACGCAGGCGGGCCTCGCCTATTACCGCGCCCATGGCCGGCAGACCGGCGTGATGTGGAACGCCTTCCGCGCGCGGCTCGATCGCCTGTCGGGCGATCCGGAGGCGGAGGCGGCCGCCCTGGCGACCGGCACCGCGACGTTCGACGCGCTTCGGATCTGGCTGTGCGCGCCGGATTCGTCCGCCGCGTGCGGGGCCGGCTGAGGCGCAGGCCGCCTCAGCCCTCGCGATCCCGCCCGAGCAGCCCGTCGACGAAGGCTTCGAGGCCGATCCGCCGCGTGCGCTTGAGGCGCTCGGCGGCCAGGATGCCGCGCAGGGCGTCGAAGGCGTTCTGCAGGTCGTCGTTGACGATGACGTAGTCGTACTCGCTCCAGCGCTGGATCTCGACGCGGGCGTTGGCGAGGCGCTTCTCGATGGTCTCCGGGCTGTCCTCGGCGCGGCGCTCCAGGCGGTGGCGCAGCTCCTCCAGGCTCGGCGGCAGGATGAACACCGTCACCACGTCGTCGGCGAGCTTGGAGCGGACCTGGCGGGTGCCCTGGTAGTCGATGTCGAAGATCATGTCCCGGCCGGCGCTGAGCACCTTCTCCACCGGGCGGCGCGGCGTGCCGTAGAAGTTTCCGTGGACCTCGGCCCATTCGAGCAGGTCGTCGCGGCTGCGCAGGTCGTCGAAGGCCTCGCGCGCGATGAAATGGTAGTGGCGCCCGGCGATCTCGGACGGGCGCCGGGCGCGGGTCGTCACCGAGATCGACAGGTCGAGACCCCAGCCGCCGTCATCGGCGATGGCGCGCGTCAGGGTGGTCTTGCCGGCGCCCGACGGCGAGGACAGGATCAGGATCAGCCCGCGGCGGGCGATCGAGTCCGAGACCGATGGGGAGGGGGCGTCCGTCATCCGCGTGCCCCGGCCGTGTCTCGCGCGCCCATCGCCTCAGTCCCGCTACTCGACGTTCTGAACCTGCTCGCGGAATTGCTCCACCACGGCCTTCAAGTCGAGTCCGATTCGCGACAGCGCCACGTCGTTGGCCTTGGCGCACAGGGTGTTGGCCTCGCGCCCGAGCTCCTGGGCCAGGAAATCGAGGCGCCGCCCGATCGCGCCGCCCGCCGCCAGGAGCTCGGACACCGCTTCGAGGTGGGCGCGCAGGCGGTCGAGCTCCTCGCGGACATCGGCCTTGGCCGCCATCATCACCGCCTCCTGATGCAGGCGCTCGGGATCGAGGCCGCCGGCGTCCAGCAGGCCCGCGACGGAGGCCGCGAGACGGGCGCGGATCGCCTCGGGCTTGCGCGCCGGGCAATCCTCCGCGGCCTGCGTCAGCACGCCCATCCGCGCGACCTGCGCCGCGACGATCTCCGCAAGCGCCCGGCCCTCGGCGCGGCGCGCCTCGACGAGGTCGGCCACCAGTCGCACGACGCCCTCCGCGAGGTCGCGCGCCAGCGCGTCCGGCTCGGTGGCGGCCTCGTCCTCGGCCTCGACGACGCCGCGGATCGACAGCAGCCCGTCCATCGTCGCGGGCGCGATCCCCTCCGGCACCGGCACGCGGGCGACGGCCTCGGCGAGCCGCGCCAGCAACGCCTCGTCGATCCGCACCCGCGCCTTGCTCTCCGGCTTCGTCAGGTTGAGCGAGAGCTGGCACTGGCCGCGGGCGAGCGTCTTCTGCAGGGCGGTGCGCGCGACCTCGCCGACGGAATCGTATCCGTTCGGCACCCGAAGCCGCACGTCGAGCCCACGGCCGTTGACGCTGCGGACCTCCCAGGCCCACTGCACCGGCCCGGTGGTGCCGGCGGCCCGGGCGAACCCGGTCATGCTCGCGATCATGGTCTTGCGATGCCCTGCGTTGCGGCGCCAAGGTTTCGTCGTGCGGGACGCCTACACGAAGGCGTTGACCTCCACCGTGAACCCGCCCGGCGCCTGGAAATAGAACGTCACCCGCCCGTGCTCCTCGCGCGGGGTCTCCGGGGCGAAGCCGCCTTCGGTCAGCCGTGCGTGGATCGCGTGGACCTGCTCCACCCGCTCCTGGATGAAGCCGATGTGGAAGATCTTGGGGTAGGTCGCATCCTTCACGCGGAACAGGCTGAGGATGCCGCCGCCGTCGTCGGCGAGGAAGGCCATCTTGTCGTTCACCGGCATCGCGGTGCGGCGCAGCCCGAAATAGGTCTCGAACATCGCGACCGTGGCCAGGACCTCGGTGACGCCGAGGTTGACGTGGTTCAGGTGCATCGGCTCGTCCTGATGGCGCGTGCGAGCGGCGCCGCAGCGCCGGGGACGATCACGGTTGCTTCAGCACCGGCACGGTCTTGGGCGAGCCGAGGTCGTAGGTCCTGTTCTTCAACGGATCGAGCTTGGTGCCCTCCGAGGCGTCGAAGGCCTTCGGCCGCGGCCCGCCCGCCCCGACGGTCGCCCCGTCCAGCGCGTAGGCGCTCGTCGGCGGGGCGAAGGCCGAGGCCCGGTTCGGCACCGCGGCGGGATCGGCGGCCGGCTCGGCCTTGTCGACGCCGGCGGCATCCGGCGTCGTAGCCAGGCGGGCCTTCTCGACTTGGCGCCAGCGCGCGACGTTCTTCTGGTGGCCGTCGAGGCTCTCGGCGAAGGCGTGCCCGCCGGTGCCGTCGGCGACGAAGAACAGGTCCTTGGTCCGCGACGGATTGGCGACCGCCTCCAGGGCGGCGCGGCCGGGATTGGCGATCGGGCCGGGCGGCAGGCCCTCGATCACGTAGGTGTTGTAGGGCGTCGCCCGGTCGATCTCGGAGCGCTGGATGCCGCGCCCGAGGGTGCCGCGCCCGCCGACCAGCCCGTAGACGATGGTCGGGTCCGATTGCAGCTTCATCCGCTTGTTCAGGCGGTTGACGAACACGCCGGCCACCCGCGGCCGCTCGTCGGCGCGCCCGGTCTCCTTCTCGACGATCGAGGCCAGCGTCACCATCTCGGCCGGCGTCCGCACCGGCACGTCGGCGCTGCGGCGCAGCCAGATGTCGTTGAGGACCTTGCGCTGCTTCTCGCGCATCAGGTTGACGATCTGCTGGCGGCTCGCGCCGCGCTCGAACTTGTAGGTGTCGGGCAGCAGCGAGCCCTCGGGCGGGATCTCGCCGACCTCGCCGGTGAGCACGTCGTTCTCGTTGAGGCGCATCACGATCTGCTCGGAGGTGAGCCCCTCGGGGAAGGTGATCGCGTGCTGGACCTGCCGGCCCGTGGTCACGGTGTCGATCGCATCGCTGATGCTGGCATGGGCCTTGAAGGTGTACTCGCCGGCCTTCAGCGGCGGGCGCCCGCCGAAGCGGGCGGCGAACTCGAACAGCCCGACATGGTCGATCACGCCCTCGCGCTTCAGGATCTCGGCGATCTCGCCGGTGCCGCTGCGGGACGGGATCACGACCACCTTGTCGGCGGCGAGCGGGCCGGGCTCCTGCACCTGCCGCTGGAACAGCGTCAGCCCGAGCATCACGGCGATGGCGATCACCACCGCGAAGGTGAGCAGCCCGCTGATGGTGGCGAGGAGCCCGCCGCGGCGGCGCTCGGGCCGCTCGGGCGGCGGCGGGGCCGCGGTCGGCTTGATCGCCTCGTTCGGCGAGCGGGGGGAGAGGCGCTGCGGCTGGGCCGGCTCGTCGAAGGTGAGCGGCTGCGGCGGCACGTGCGTCTGGCGTCGACGGAAGAACATCGGGATCCTGCTCGGGCTCGCGCCGGCGACGAGGGCGGTGCCGGGCGCGCATGCGCGACGGGGCGGCGATCACGAAGGATCGCCGCAGGGTACCGGAAACTACGCCGGTTTGTGGCGAAATTGCCGTTGCGCGCTGCACGCGCCCCGGCTGGTCGACAGACAGGCCGATCCGGTCAGCGCGGTTTCGGGGGCGTCGGCGCGATCCGCGTCCCAGAAGGCTGGCAGGTCGCGCAGAAGAAGGTCGAGCGGCCGGATTGCACGATCCGGCCGACGGTCCCGCCGCAGCCCTTGGTGCGGCAGGCCTCGCCGACCCGGTCGTAGACGCGGAACGCCTGCTGGAAGGCGCCCGACGTGCCGTCGGTGTGGGCGTAGTCGCGCAGGGTCGAGCCGCCGGCGGCGACCGCCTCGGTGAGCACCTCGCCGATCACCCTGGCCAGCAGCCGGGCCTTCGGCGTCGGCGCGCCGTCGGCCTTGGCCAGCGTGCCCGCGGCCGCCTCGGGGTGGAGGCCGGCCCGGTGCAGAGCCTCGCAGACGTAGATGTTGCCCAGGCCCGCGATCAGGCGCTGGTCGAGGAGCGCGGCCTTCAGCGGCGTGATCTTGTGGCGAAAGAGCCGCGCGATGATCTCGGCCGTCAGATCCGCGCTCAGGGGCTCGATGCCCATGCCGGCGAAGTGCCGGCACGCGGCGAGCGTGTCGGTGGGCACGAGGTCCATGAAGCCGAAGCGGCGGGCGTCGTTGTAGGTCACGGTGGCGCCGTTCCCCATCGCCATCACCACGTGGTCATGCTTGGGCGTGCCGAGCGCCCCGTCGAGGTAGAAGTCGCCGGGCGACGTGTTGCTGCCGTCGGGCATCGCCACGTCGAAGCGGCCGCTCATGCCGAGATGCATGATCAGCGTCTCGCCCGAATCGAGGCCGGCCGTGAGGTACTTCGCCCGCCGCGCGAGGCCGGTGACCCGGCGCCCCTCCAGGCGCGCGCAGAAGCGCTCGGGGAACGGGAAGCGCAGGTTCGGCCGGCGCAGGGTGACGCGGCTGAAGGTGGCCCCGACCATCGCCGGCGCGAGGCCGCGCCGCACCGTCTCGACCTCTGGAAGCTCGGGCATCGTCCTGTGGCCGTCCCTCGGCAAATCGGATGGTGGAAGGCGGATCGTGGAGGCCGGGTATCGGCCCGGGCCGCCGCCGCCGCAATCCCGGCCGACGGGCGAGGCTTCGCCGCCCACGGCCGGCCGTCCCCACCGCGTCTTACGACGCATGGCGGATCGCGTCCGGCTTCGCTATGAGGCGCGAGGGCGCAGACGGGCAGGACTTCATGACGGTGGCGGACGAGACGACGGGCGCGCGGGACGGCACGACGGGGGCGCAGGAGACCGATTTCGGCTTCGAGCGCGTGGCCCTGGCCGAGAAGCAGGCGCGCGTCGACGACGTGTTCCGCTCGGTCGCCAAGCGCTACGACCTGATGAACGACCTGATGTCCGGCGGCCTGCACCGGGCCTGGAAGGCGCAGCTCATCGCGATGCTGCGCCCGTCGCGCACGCGGCCGTTCCGCCATCTCGACGTGGCCGGCGGCACTGGCGACGTCGCCTTCCGCGTCCTCGAGGCCGGCGGCCCGCAGGCCTCGGTCACCGTGCTCGACATCAACGAGGCGATGCTGCGGGTCGGCGCCGAGCGCGCCGGGGCGCGCTTCGACGGGCGCATCGACTTCGTCACCGGCAACGCCGAGACCTTACCCCTGCCGGACGCGACCTTCGACGCCTACACCATCGCCTTCGGCATCCGGAACGTGCCGCGGATCGAGCTGGCCCTGCAGGAGGCCCGCCGCGTGCTGAAGCCCGGCGGCCGCTTCCTGTGCCTGGAATTCTCCAAGGTCGACCTGCCGGTGCTCGACAAGATCTACGACGCCTACTCCTTCCACGTGATCCCGCGGCTCGGCGCGCGGGTCGCGGGCGACGCGGAATCCTACCGCTACCTCGTGCAATCGATCCGGAAGTTCCCCTCCCCCGGGCTGTTCGCCGGGATGATCGAGCAGGCCGGCTTCCGCCACGTCACGCACCGGCCGCTCTCGGGCGGCATCGTCGCGATCCATTCCGGCTGGAAGGTCTCGTGACCGACCCGAGCCGCCGGGCGGCGCGATGATCGCCGCCGCGGTCAACCTCTTCCGCGGGGCCCATGTCGGCTTCGTGCTGGCGCGCGAGGGCGCGCTGGCGCTCGTCGACGCCTCCGAGCTGCCGCCGCACCTGCGGCTCGGGCTGCGGATCGTCCGGTTGCTGGAGCGGCCGGGCCTCGGCACCGGCGCGGCCCGGCTCTCGGCCGGCCTGACCCGGCTCGGCCCGTCCTACGTCAAGTTCGGGCAGTTCCTCGCCACCCGCCCCGACATCGTCGGGATGAGCGCGGCCCGCGACCTCGAGATGCTGCAGGACCGGGTGCCGCCCTTCCCGCAGGCGGTGGCCGTGAAGGTGGTCGAGGCCGCCTTCGGCAAGCCGATCTCCGCCCTGTTCGTCGCCTTCGGCGAGCCGGTGGCCGCGGCCTCGATCGCGCAGGTCCACAAGGCGGTGGTCCACGATGCCGACGGTACCCAGCGCACGCTCGCCGTGAAGATCATGCGGCCGGGCGTGCGCGAGCGCTTCCAGCGCGACGTGGAGGTGATGCGCCTCCTCGCGCGCATCGTCCACGTGCTGTCTCCGCAAGCCGAGCGCCTGCGCCCGCGCGACGTGGTCGAGATCCTGGCCCGCTCCGTGACCATGGAGATGGACTTCCGGCTCGAGGCCGCCGCCGCCTCGGAGCTCGCGCAGAACACCGCGGAGGACGACGATTTTCGCGTGCCGCGGCCCGAATGGGAGCTGATCGCCCGCGACGTGCTCACCTGCGAATGGATCGACGGCACCCGCCTCCACAGCGCCGCCGCGCTTCGGGAAGCCGGCCACGACCCGCACGCGATCGGGCGCACGGTGATCCAGAGCTTCCTGCGCCAGGCGATCCGCGACGGGTTCTTCCACGCCGACATGCACCAGGGGAACCTGTTCGTGGACGCCGCCGGCAAGCTCGTCGCGGTGGATTTCGGCATCATGGGCCGGCTCGGGCGCAAGGAACGGCGGTTCCTCGCCGAGATCCTGCTCGGCTTCATCATGCGCGACTACCGCCGCGTGGCGCAGGTCCACTTCGAGGCGGGCTACGTGCCGGCGCACCACTCGGTCGACGACTTCGCCCAGGCGATCCGCGCCATCGGCGAGCCGATCCACCAGCGCCGCGCCGACGAGATCTCGATGGCGAAGGTGCTGACGCTGCTGTTCGACATCACCGCCCTGTTCGACATGAGCACGCGCACCGAGCTGGTGATGCTGCAGAAGACCATGGTGGTGGTGGAAGGCGTCGCCCGCAGCCTCGATCCCAAGCTCGACATGTGGACCTCGGCCGAGCCGGTGGTCCGCAGCTGGATCACCCGCAACCTCGGCCCGGCCGGGCGCCTGGAAGGGGCGGCCCACGCCGCGCGCACCCTCACCGACATCGTCGCCGACGTGCCGGACCTCGCCCTGCGGCTCCGGCGCCTTATCGTCCATGCCGACGAGGCGGGCACGGGCGACGCACGCCGCCTGGAGCGCATCGCCCGCAACGAGCGCCGCAACGCGCTGTGGCAGACGCTGGCCCTGTGGGCGATCGCGGCGGGCGTGCTGGTGGCGGCCTTGCGATAGGCCGGGACGGCGAAGCCGCCCGCTTTGGAGCGTTCCGTCAGGCGGCGCGACCCTGTCGCGGCGCATCCGCGACGGCGGCTGCGCAGGGGTCGATCCCGTGCGTGTCGACGGGGCCCGGGCGACCGAACAGGTAGCCCTGCACCTCGGCGCACCCGGCCGCTCTCAGGAACGCGAGTTCCGCGACGGTCTCGACGCCCTCGGCGACCACCGGCAGGCCGAGCCCGCAGCCGAGCCCGAGGACGGCGCGCACGATCGCCGCCGTCTGGGCGTTGGTATCGACGTTGCGCACGAAGGACCGGTCGATCTTGATCCGGTCGAAGGGGAATGCCCGGAGGTTGGCCAGCGACGAGTAGCCCGTCCCGAAATCGTCCATGGCGATGCCGACGCCGAGCGTCCGCAGCTGGCGCAGCGTCGCCACCGCAGGGTCGAAGTTGCGGATCAGCGCGGTCTCGGTGATCTCCAGCTCCAGCCGCGCGGCCGGCAGCCCGGTCTCGACCAGAACCGCGTGCACCTGCGCGGCGAAGGCCGGATCGTGGACCTGGACCGCCGAGACGTTCACCGCCACCCGCAGGGGCGACGCCCAGGCCGCGGCCTCGCGACAGGCGGTGCGAAGCACCCACATCCCGATCGCCGAGATCGTTCCGCGCTCCTCGGCCACCGGGATGAAGACGTCGGGCGGGACGAGCCCTCGTGTCGGATGGGTCCAGCGCAGCAGGGCTTCGAAGCCGAGCAGGGCGCCGCCCGCGGCCGTGACCTGCTTCTGGTAGACGAGGTGGAACTCGCCGCGCGCCAGGGCCTGTTCGAGGTCGCGTTCCAAGGCGTGACGCTCGCGCACGGCGATGCCCATCTGCGGCTCGAAGAAGCGGTAGGTCCCCCGGCCCTCGGCCTTGGCGCGGTAGAGCGCCGTATCGGCATGGCCCATCAGGCCCTGGCGCTCCACGGCGTCCTGCGGGCACAGGGCGATGCCGATGCTGACCCCGACGATCGCGTCGGCGGGCCCGCCCGAGGCCTGCGCCGCGAGGGACGCGAGAATGGACTTCGCCAGGCGCTCGGCAGCGTCCGGCCCGGTCCGTCCGGCCATGAGGATGGCGAACTCGTCGCCGCCGAGGCGTGCCAGGATCTGGTCGGGGCCGAGCAGCCCGGTGACGCGGCGGGCGACCCGATTCAGCATCGCGTCGCCGGCCGCATGGCCGAACAGGTCGTTGACCGCCTTGAACCGGTCGAGGTCGAGGCAGAGCACGGCGATCGGAACGCCGGTCTCGACCGCCGCGCCCACGGCGCGATCGAGGCGCGCATTGAAGGCGGAGCGGTTGAGCAGGCCCGTCAGGGCATCGTGGTGGGCGAGGTACCGGATGTGCCGCTCGGCGTGCTTGCGCTGCCGGATGTCGCGGACCGCCAGGGCATGATGCGGCTTGCCCACGAAATCGATCCGCCGAAGGATCACCTCCGCCTCGATGACCGAGCCGGCGCCGTCGCGCAGGCTCAGCTCGACCGGCTGCCCGATGACGTAGGCGAGCCGATCCCAGGTCCGGGGCTCGTCGAGGAAGGCGGTGACCGACAGGCCCGTCATCGCTTCGTGCGAGAGGCCGACGAGCCGGCTGAAGCTGATGTTGGCCGTGACGATCCGGCACCGGTCCAGGACGATCAGACCCTCGACCGCCGCGTTGGCGAGGCCGCGCATGCGCACCATCTCCGCGCGCGCGCGACGCTGCTCGCGAAGGCTGAGCGCGTAGGCCGTCGCCGTGAGGACGAACACGATGAGGCTGGCCACCGCGACGGCGCCGGCGAGCCAGCCCGGCGGCATCGCCTGGGGCGACAGGGTCGCCAGCGGGTTCTCGGTGATCGTCACCCCAGCCATGCCCACCCCGTGATGCGCGCCGATCGCCAGCGCGAGCAGGCCTGCGCTGCCGAACAGGGAGGTGAGCGAACGGGCATGCACGGCGATGGAGACGGCGACGGCGGAAAGGAACTCACCGATCAGGATCGACGCGAACACGAAGGCCGGATCCCAGCGCAGACGTCCCGTGACCTCGAAGGCCGCCATGCCCGTGTAGTGCATCGCGGCGATGCCGAAGCCGACCACGCCCCCCCCGAGCCAGGACGCCCGCGGCGTCTCGGACAGGGCGATCCGCAGGCCCAGGCCGGTGAGGCCGATCGCGAAGACCAGCGAGAGGACGGTCAACCCGGAATCGTAGGCGCTCGGGATGCTCGGCTCGAACGCCAGCATCGCGATGAAGTGGGTCGCGAAGATGCCCGACCCGCTGGAGATCGCCGCGACCACGAGCCAGGTCGATCGCGCGCGGCCGCTGGCGGTGCCGGCGTGGCGGAGAAGCCGGATCGCGGTCAGCGCCGCGATCGCGCAGATCACGCCCGCCAGGACGACGAGGCGGAGGTCGTGCCGGGCCGTGAAGCAACCGAGGACGGTCAACATGCGCGCAAGTCCGAAATCGCCTCGGCCGAGCCCCGGGCGGCGCGGTCCGATCCTCCGGCCTCTCCCGAACGGATCGAGCCTGCGAGACGACGACGCTGCGTGGTGCGACCTTGGGGCGGTTCGAGTAGCAGGGTGCGATAATTTTCTTAAATATGTCTTGCCGCTCAGATTTCGTGCGTGAGGCGCAAGTCGAGGACGTTGCCCGCGGTTTCCGCGTGCGGCGTTCCACTTCCTGTCATCTACAGTGTAAGGAACGAGTACCCATCGGGTGAGGTCAGAAGTTGTAATTCAACTTCTGAGAAGTACGATCCTACACGGCCGCCGTGCGAAAGCCCGCGAAGATGTCGCGGCGATCCGGCCCGAAGAAGTTGCGGTAGGCGTTGTCGACCATCCGCCCGCGGGTGATCCAGGCACCGCCGCGCAGCACCTTCCGCGTGCCGAAGGCGGGCTCGGAATACTCGCGGTAGGCATCGGGCGAGAAACCCGGATAGGGCAGGAAGTCGCTCGCGGTCCATTCCCAGACGTTGCCGATCATCTGGCGGCAGCCCCAGGCGCTGTCGCCCGCTTCGTGGGCGGCCACGTCGACGCAGCCGAGGCGGCCGCCGTCGAGGTTGGCGCGGGTCGCATCCGGTGCCGCCTCGCCCCAGGGATAGCGGCGTTTCACCTGCCCCATCGCCCCGCCCGAGGTCGGGGCGGTGGAGGCCGCGACCTCCCATTCGGCCTCGGTCGGCAGGCGGCGGCCGGCGAAGGCGCAGTAGGCGGCGGCCTCGTACCAGCTGACATGGACCACCGGCTGGTGCGGGGCGAGGTCGGAGACGCCGTCGAAGCGGCGGACCCGCCAGCCCGCCCCGTCCGGCTGCCAATGCGCGGGGTGCTCCGCACCGCTCCGGCAGCGCCAGCGCCATCCCTCCACGTCCCAGAACGACGGCTCGCGATAGCCGCCGGCGGCGACGAAGGCGGCGAACTCCGCGTTGGTCACCGGCGCCCGCGCGATGCGGAACGGCGCGACCTCGACCGGGTGCGCCCACTTCTCGTTGTCGAACACGAACGCCTCGCCCGGCTCGGCGCCAAGCCGGAAGGTGCCGCCGGGGATCGCCGCGTCGCCCGGCCACGGCCCCTCCGCGACCGGGGCGAGACCGGCCGAGGCGGCGAAGGACGGCGCCGGGTATCCGAGCGTCTGGCGCGAATAGGTGAAGGCCTCGCCGTGCATGTCCTCGTGGTAGGTGGTCAGCCGGTAGCGGTAGGCTTCCTCGGCGGTCGGCGAGCCGTCGAGGCGCCGGACCAGCGCGTCGTGGACGCGGCCCATGTAGCCGAGCGTGACGTCGAGCGGCGGCAGCGCGCGCACCCAGCGATCGTCGTGGGCGAGCACCGCGGAATTGTAGACCGCGTCGGCATCCGCGATCGCGGGTTCCGCCCCGTCGAGGGCGCGCAGGATGAAGTGCTCGTGGAACCAGGCGAGGTGCCCGATCTCCCACAGCAGCGGGTTGACGATGTCGAGCCGCGGCCCGATCAGCCGCTCGGCATCGAGCCCGGCCACCAGCTCGAGGGTCCGGGCGCGGCTGTCCTCCAGCATCGCGATGAGTTGTGTGGCGTCGGTCATGGCACCCATCCGATAAGCGATCGACCCATGGACATCATCCTGATCACGCCGGCGCCGAAACGTTCGCGGGCCGGCAACCGCACGACGGCCCTGCGCTGGGCCGGCATCCTGCGCCGGCTCGGCCACCGCGTCGTCGTGGCGACCGCCTACGCCGACGCGCCCTGCGACCTGATGATCGCGCTGCACGCCTGGAAGAGCGCCCCGGCGATCGCGCGATACCGGCGCTTATACCCGGAGCGCCCCCTCGTCGTCGCGCTGACCGGGACCGACATCAATCACGATCTCGCCGCCGATCCCGGCACCACCCTGCGCTCGCTCGATCTCGCCGACGTGCTCGTCGGCCTGCACGACCTCGTCGCCGACGCGATCCCGGAATCCTACCGCGACAAGCTCGCGGTGATCGTGCAGTCGGTGCCGGCGAGCGAGGAGCGCCTGCCGCCCACGACGCGCACCTTCGAGATCCTCGTCGTCGGCCACCTGCGCGCCGAGAAGGACCCGTTGCGCGCCGCGCTCGCCGCCCGCACCCTGCCGCCCGCCTCCCGCATCCGCGTCGTCCATCTCGGCGGCGCGCCCGACCCGGCGTGGGCGGATCGCGCGCGGGCCGAGATGCAAATCAACCCGCGCTACGATTGGCGCGGCGAGGTCTCCGGCGCGCGGGTGCGGCGGTTCCTGCGGCGCGCGCGGCTGATGGTGCTGAGCTCGCTGAACGAGGGCGGCGCCAACGTGATCTCCGAGGCGATCGCGGCCGGGCTGCCGATCCTGGCCTCCGAGATCCCGGGCAATGTCGGCCTGCTCGGCGCCGACCACCCGGGCTACTTCCCGGCCGGAGACCAGGCTGCGCTCGCGCGCCTGATGCTGCGCGCGGAACAGGACCCGGCCTTCCTCGAGCGCCTGCGCGCGCACGGTGCGGCGCGTGCGGCGGCGTTCGACCCGGCGCACGAGCGGGAGGCCTGGGCCGTCCTCGTCGCGCGCGCGGCCGGCGCGGCGAGGA
>NZ_VRVH01000180.1:0-9139 GCF_008040095.1 Methylobacterium sp. WL6
CCCCGCTGCGCACCGCCGCCGACTGCCCGCCGCTGCGGGCGTGGCGCAGCACCCGCAGCCAGGGCCGGCCCTGACGTGCGGCGTCGAGTGCGGCCGGCGTCGCATCGGTGGAGCCGTCGTCGACGTAGATCACCTCGAAGGGCGCCAGCGCCCCGCAGGCGGCTTCGATCTCGGCGACGAGCCCCGCGATGTTGCCGGCCTCGTTCTTCACCGGCACCACGATGCTGAGGCGGGGAGACGTCGCGTTCATGGGGTCACCGTCTGAGCCGTGGGCGTCACCGCGTAGGCGGTGAGGTCGACCCGGCGGCCGGCGTTGATGTTGAAGCCCGACACCTGCCCCACCGCCTTCGGGCCGACGCCGCCGACGGGCCAGGCATCGGCGAAGTCGGCGGCCGAGCGCTGCTCGACGAAGACGAGGCGGCAGCCGCCCGCATGGAGGAAGGCCAGCGCGTCGGCGCCGGTGTTCGGGGTGGCGAGGTCGGTGCCGATCAGGAACACCAGGCTCGGCTCGCGGTAGCCGAGGCTCGCGACCTGCGGCCGGCACGGCAGCGCGTCGCGGATCGCGGCGAGCCGGTTCGAGACCTTCAGCGCCGGGATCTCGGTCTGCGCCAGCCCGAGCACCGCGGGCGAGAGCACGCAGGCGGAGAGGATCGCGAACACCATCGCCCGCTCGGCGCCGTTCCGCGCATAGGCCATCCAGGCGGCCAGCGCGAGCGCGCAGGCGGCCCCGAGCAGCGGCAGCGACAGCACGGGCAGCACCCGGTCCAGGCGCCACGCGACCACGGCGAGGCCGATCGTCAGCCCGATCGGGATCGCCGGCACCAGCAGCGCCATCGCCCGCGCGCCGCGCCGCGTCGGATCGAGGGCGCCGGCCCGGAGCGCCAGCACGGTGAGGATCGCCACCATCGGCATCAGCGGCAGGACGTAGTGCGGCAGCTTGGTCGGCACGGCCTCGAACATCAGCCACGCCGGCACGATCGACGCGACCAGGAACGCGACCGCATCGTCCCGGCGACGGCGCCACGCGAACGGGATCGCCAGAGCCGCGAAGGCGGCACCGGGCCAGAAGGTCGCGAAGAACACCAGCGCGTAGGTGCCGGGCGGCGCCCAGTGCTTCTCCTTGGCGCTGCCGACCTTGGCCAGCATGTCGTGGCCGACCGCCTCGGTGAAGAAGGCGCTGCCGCTGCGCCAGGCGATCGCCAGGAACCACGGGGCGACGACCGCGACGACGATCGCGAGGCCGGACCACGGCCGCAGCGCCAGGATCCAGCGGCCGGAGCGCGCCTTCCACGACAGGGCCAGCATCGGCAGGCCGACGAAGAGCGGCACCATCGGCCCCTTCACCAGGATGCCGATCGCCAGGCCGAGCCAGAACGCGAGCCGCCCCGCGGTCGATGGGCCGGGGCCGGAACGCCCGAGCCAGGCGCGGGCGAGCGCGCCGAGCGACGCGATCGCGCACGCGGTCAGTAGCGCGTCGGTCTTGGCGAGATGCGCCTCCGCCGCGAGCATCAGGCAGGCGCCGAACAGGGCGGCCGCGAGGAAGGCGCCGCGCCGCGGCAGGAAGACGAGCGCCGCCCAGTAGGCCAGGAGCACGGCGGCGGTCGCGCCGACGAGCGAGGGGATGCGGTAGAGAGCGATCTCGGTTCGCGCCTGGGGCACCCCGAGCGCCTCGCCGGCCGCCACCGCCGCGGCCTGGGCCCAGTAGATGCCCACCGGCTTCTTGTGCCGGGCCTCGCCCTGGAAGCGGATGTCGACGCCGTCGCCGGTCTCGAGCATCTGCTTCGACGCCTGGGCGAATCGCGGCTCGTCCCGGTCCATCGGCTGGAGCGAGATCTGGCCGGGCAGGAAGCAGACGAGGCAGAGCGCCACCAGCCAGGCGCAGGCCCGCGCGTGGCTCGCCGACACGGTGTTCAGGAGGAAGTCGCCGAACGCGAAGCCGGGCCCGGTGGCCGGGACGGGCCGCGTGGCCGGGACGGGTCGCCGCGCGGCTTGGCTGGGGATCATGAGCGCGGTGCGGAACGGGAGGAGGGGGCCGAGAAGGCGGTCATGCGCGGCTCCGGAACCGGCAACCGGCCTCGTCGTTCGGTCGATGCCCAGACGGCCGGCGGTGTCGATGATGCGGCCGGGATTGTCAAATGCCGGCCCCGCCGCCCGAGGGACGGGGCCGGCCGCGCGGCGCGTGTCAGGCCCGGTCGACGCCGCGGCGCCGATCCCGGCGGTCGTGGTGGCGCCGATCTGGCGCATGATCGTCCCGAACTCGCGCTGCATGATGGCGAGCACGGCGGCGACCCAGGGCTCGCCGAAGGCGGCCAGCCCCCAGACGGAGGGGCGGCCGATGCACACGGCGGTGGCGCCGAGCGCCAGGGCCTTGAGCACGTCGGTGCCGCGGCGGAAGCCGCCGTCGATCAGCACGGGCACGCGGCCGTTCACCGCCGTCACGATCTCCGGCGGCACGCCGATCGTGGCTTGCAGGCTCGCCTCGGCCCGGCCGCCGTGGTTCGACATGATCAGCGCATCGACGCCGTGGTCGAGCGCGCTCTTCGCGTCCTCCCTCGTGACGATGCCCTGGAGCACGAGCTTGCCCTTCACGAGGCCGCGCAGGCGCCGCACGTAGTCCCAGGTCATGCCGGTGCCGTGTCCGAGCGCCGCTAGTTCAGTCGTTTCCAAATGTTTCCAAGATGTCGAGCTTCGCTTCCAGGGCGAGCTCATGCCAGCTCAAGACATAAATCGTTACACACCGCGTATTAACGATGAAATCCTCAAATCAGGGTGGCCGGGGAATGGTCGGCCGACGTTCTGGTCGGGCCCGGTTGCACCGGGCCGTTCTTGATGGAGATCCGCGATGAGCCTGATGGATGCGCTCTCGAACGCCATCACCGGGACCTCGGCCCAATCCTTCGCGCTGAACAACATCTCGGGGAACATCGCCAACAGCACCACGGCCGGCTTCAAGAGCACGGATACGAGCTTCGCCGACATGCTGGCGCAGACCGAGGCCGGGACGCAGCCCGCCGGCGGCGTCGCGATCAGCACGCGGTCGAACCTGGGGCTCCAGGGCACGGTGGCGTCGACCGGCATCGCGACGAACCTCGCGATCGGCGGCGACGGCTACTTCGTGGTCCGGCAGAATCTCGGGACCGCGTCGGCGCCGAGCTTCGGCTCGGCGCTGGCCTACACCCGGCGCGGCGACTTCGCGCCGGATGCGAGCGGGTACCTCGTCAACGGGGCCGGGTACTACCTGTTCGCCGGGGCCTCGACGGGCGCGCCGGTCCAGGTGTCGGCCACCGCCACGAGCGCGCTCTCCAGCCTGTCGGTCTCGCCCGCCGGCGCCCTCACCGGCACCCTGTCGGACGGCAGCACCCAGGCGCTCGGCACCCTGGCCCTGGCCCAGTTCGGCGCGCGGGACACGCTCGCCTCGCTCGACGGCGGCGCCTTCGTCGCGACCGCGAGCACCGGTGCGCCGAGCTTCGGCCTGAACGGCGCGACCGTGACCGGCGGCTCGGTCGAGCAATCGAATGCGAGCATCTCGGACCAGTTCTCCAAGATGATCGAGACGCAGCAGGCCTATTCCTCCAACACGAAGGTGATCAGCACTGTCAACGAGATGCTGCAATCGGCCATCGCGATGTACGTCTGACGCGGCGCGCGCCGCTACCCGTCCGCCTAGCGCGCCGTTCGGAACACCTGCAGGTCGAGGTCGCGCACCTTCTTGCGCAGGGTGTTGCGGTTGACGCCCAGAAGCTCCGCCGCGCGGATCTGGTTGCCGCGGGTGGCGGCGAGCGCCGCGCCGATCAGCGGGCCTTCGATCTCGCGCAGGATCCGGTGATACAGGCCGGGCGGGGGCAGCGTGTCGCGGTATCCGGAGAAGTAGTCCGAGAGGTGGCGCTCGACCGCGCCGGACAGGGTCTCGTTGTCGGCGCCGGCCTTGCGCGCGGTGCCGTTCCCGGCCGAGGCCGGGGGGCTGAGCGGCAGCGTGTCGAGCTCCGCCTCGATCACCGGGCCGGTGATGGTCTCCTGCGGGTAGAGGGCGGCGAGCCGCCGGACGAGGTTTTCCAGCTCGCGGACGTTGCCGGGCCAGCGGTAGCGCTTCAGGCGCTCCATCGCCTCGCCGTCGAGCATCTTCCGCGTGAGGCCCTCGCGCTCGACCTGGATGAAGAAGTGGCGGACGAGGTCGGGCACGTCCTCGGACCGCTCGCGCAGGGCCGGCAGCCGCAGCGGCACGACGTTCAGGCGGAAGAACAGGTCCTCGCGGAAGATGCCCTGCTGGATCGAGATCCGCAGGTCCTTGTTGGTCGCCGCGATGATGCGGACGTTGGTCTTGATCGGCACCCGGCCGCCGACGGTGGTGTACTCGCCCTGCTGCAGCACGCGCAGCAGCCGGGTCTGCGCCTCCATCGGCATGTCGCCGATCTCGTCGAGGAACAGCGTGCCGCCCTCCGCCTGCTCGAAGCGGCCGGCCGAGCGCTGCAGCGCCCCGGTGAAGGCGCCCTTCTCGTGGCCGAACAGCTCCGATTCGATCAGGTCGCGCGGGATCGCGGCCATGTTGACGGGCACGAACGGGCCGGTGCGCCGGCGGCCGTAATCGTGGAGCGCGCGGGCCACCAGCTCCTTGCCGGTGCCGGACTCGCCGGTGATCATCACGGTCAGGTCGGTCGGCATCAGCCGGGCGAGCGCCCGGTAGATCTCCTGCATCGCCGGCGAGCGCCCGACCAGCGGGATATCTTCGTTGTCGGGCGGCGCGGCGGCGGCGGCCGTGCCGCGTGGGCGCGACAGCGCCCGGCCGACGATGGCGATCAGCTCCTTCAGGTCGAAGGGCTTGGGCAGGTACTCGTAGGCGCCGCGCTCGGAGGCGCGGATCGCGGTCATGAAGGTGTTTTGCGCGCTCATGACGATGACCGGCAGCTCCGGCCGCACCCGCTTGATGCGCGGCAGCAGGTCGAACACGTTCTCGTCGGGCATCACCACGTCGGTGATGACGAGGTCGCCCTCCCCTTGCGCCACCCACCGCCACAGGGTCGCGCAGTTGCCGGTGGAGCGGACCTCGTAGCCGGCCCGCGACAGCGCCTGGTTCAGGACGGTGCGGATGGCGGCGTCGTCGTCCGCGACGATGATGTGGCCGTTGGGCATGACTCTTACTCGGGCTCCGCGACCGCTTCGCGCCCGTCGCGGGCGCTCGACATGGGCAGGAGGATTCGGAAGGCGGTGCGGCGGGGCGCGGGATCGCACTCGACGATGCCGCCATGATCGCCGACGATCTTCGCGACCAATGCAAGACCGAGGCCGGAGCCTTGCGCCTTCGTCGTCACGAACGGGTCGAACAGATCCGGCAGCAGCTCGGCCGAGATGCCCGGGCCGTTGTCGCGCACCGCCACCTCGATCGGCAGGCTGACGCGCTCGCGCGAGCCCGGGACCTGAAGCCGCAGGCCGGTGCGGAACGCGGTCGACAGGGTGATCTCGCCGTCGACCGCGTCGGCGCCGATCGCTTCCGCCGCGTTCTTCACCAGGTTCAGGATCACCTGCACGAGCTGATCGCGGTTGCCGAGCACCGGCGGCAGCGACGGATCGTAGGTCTCGACGAAGCGGATGTGGCGCCCGAACCCGGATTGCGCCGAGCGCTTCACCTGATCGAGCACGCCGTGCACGTTGACCGGGCCGCGCTCGACCGGGCGCTCGTCGCCGAACAGCTCCATCCGCTCGACGATCCGCACGATCCGGTCGGTCTCCTCGCAGATCAGGCTGGTCAGCACCCGGTCCTCTTCCGGCCCCGACTGCTCGAGCAGCTGGGCCGCGCCGCGGATGCCGGCGAGCGGGTTCTTGATCTCGTGGGCGAGCATCGCGCCGAGCGCCACCATCGAGCGCGCCGCGCCGCGATGCGTCAGCTGACGGTTCATCTTGTCGGCGATGGTGCGCTCCTGGAGCATCAGCACCACCGCCTCGCCGTCGTCGCCGAGCGCGGTGGCGAACACGTCGACGCTGCGCTCCGCGCCCGAGCGCGGTTGCGTCAGCTCGACCCGGTACTCGCTGACGCTGGACCCGCGCCGGCGCACCTCGGCCACCAGCGCGATGATCGGCGAGGCGAAGGGGATGATGTCGCGAAGCCGGCGCCGCTGCATCAGCCGGGCGGAATAGTCGAAGAACGTCTCGGCCGCGTGGTTGCAGTGCATGATGCGGTCGTCCGCGCCGATGGTCAGCACCGGCAACGGCAGGGCGTTGATCACCGCCTCGGCGCTCGGCATGCCGCGGGGTTTCGCCGCGGGCTCCTTGGCGGCGGGGTCGAGACCGATCGGCATCGCCTCGTCCCTGGGTTCCCCGTCGCTCATGCGGCCTCCGCGATCGCTGGGGCGGCCTCGAAGGCGGCGCGCAGGAGCCGGTCCGCCACCTCCGGGTCGGTGGTGGTCAGGAGCCGCGTGCGCTCGGCCGCATCGAGGCCGCCCGCCGCGTCGGCATAGGCCGCCAGATGCTTGCGGGCATGACGCACGCCCATCGCTGCGCCGTAGAGCGCGATCAGCCCGGCATAATGCGCCGCCGCCAGCCCCGCCCGGGCCGACCGCGACAGCGTCGGCACCGGGCGCCCGGCCAGCCCCGCGGCGAGGGCGCCGACGAGCCAGGGCCGCCCGACCGCCGCGCGGCCGACCATGATGCCGGCAGCACCCGAGGCCGCCAGGCATGCCCGGGCGCTGGAAAGGTCCGTCACGTCGCCGTTGGCGATGACGGGGATCGACACCGCCGCGACGACCGGCCGGATCGCGTCCCAGTCGGCGCTGCCCTTGTAGAATTGCTGCCGGGTGCGACCGTGGACGGTAACCGCGTTCAGCCCCAGCGCCTGGGCCCGGCGGGCGAGCTCCGCGGCGTTCAGGCCGTGGTGGTCCCAGCCGAGGCGCATCTTCACCGTCACCGGGATCGACACCGCCTCGCGCACGGCGCCGAGGAGGCGGGCCGCATGGTCGAGGTCGCGCATCAGCGCGGAGCCCGAGGCGATGCCGGTGACGATCTTGGCCGGGCAGCCCATGTTGACGTCGATCACGTCGGCGCCGTTCGCGGCGGCGATCCGGGCGGCCTCGGCCATCGGCTCGGGGGCGCAGCCGGCGAGCTGGACGATGTGCGGCGCGATGCCCGACCCTTCCGCCCTGAGCCGCGCCTCCTCCGAACCGCGCGCGAACTCGGCCGCCGCCACCATCTCCGACACCACCGCGCTCGCGCCGGCACCCTGCGCGATGCGGCGCATGTGCAGGTCGGTGACGCCCGACAGCGGCGCCAGCAGCGCCACCGGATCGACCGAGCGCTCCCCTCGCAGGACGCTCAAATAATGATCAGCCATCATTCTGCACAACAAATAGACAAAACCAGCCCGGCGCAAGCCCCCGGGCGAGGGTTGGGCGGGGAACCGCGCGATTTGATTTCGCTTCATCCCCCGCATAAACGACAGGCAGATTTTTGAGGACCCGAACCGGCCGCATGGCAGGCGGTCTCGGCCCCGGCACGACGGAAACCCCCAGGCATGTCCGAACCCGGATCGAGCGTCGCCGCCGTCGTCGTGGCGGCCGGTCGCGGCATCCGCATCGGCGGCGGGATGCCCAAGCAGTACCGTCGCGTCGGCGGGCAGGCGGTCCTCACCCGCACCCTCGACGCCCTCGGCCGCGACCCCGTGATCGGCCGGATCCAGGTGGTGATCGCCGCCGACGCGGCCGCGTTCTACGACACCTGCCGCGCCGAGCTCGCGCCCGCCATCGCCGACAAGCTGCTGCCGCCGGTCGAGGGCGGGGCGACGCGCCAGGATTCGGTCCGAGCCGGGCTCGAAGCGCTCGCGGCGGCGGGCGCGCCGGACGTGGTCCTCGTCCACGACGCGGCCCGGCCCTTCGTCGATGCCGGGCTGATCGCCCGCGCCGTCGCCGCCGGGCGCGACCACGGCGCGGCGGTGCCGGGCGTGGCCGTCGCCGACACGATCAAGCTCGTGGACGAGCAGGGCGGCATCGGCCGCGTGCGCGAGACGCCGGCCCGCGAGCACCTGCGCGCGGTGCAGACGCCGCAGGCCTTCGTCTTCGGGACCTTGCGCGACGCGCACCGCGCCGCCGCCGCCGAGGGCCTGCACGGCTTCACCGACGACGGCGCCCTCGCCGAATGGGCCGGCCTCGCCGTGGTGGTGTTCGCCGGCGACCCGAAGAACCGCAAGATCACCCAACCCTCCGACCTGATCGAGGCCGACCGGGCCTTTTCCGGTTCGGGCGAGGAGACGGCGAAGGACAGTGCGAAGGACATCGCCATGACGACCTACGTGACCCGCCTCGGCACCGGATTCGACGTGCACGCCTTCACCGACGGCGACCATGTCTGGCTCGGCGGGGTGAAGATCCCGGCCGACCGCGGGGTGCTCGCCCATTCGGACGGCGACGTCGCGCTGCATGCCCTCACCGACGCGCTGCTCGGCGCCATCGCCGACGGCGATATCGGCACCCATTTCCCGCCCTCGGACGAGCAGTGGCGCGGGGCGTCGTCGGACCGGTTCCTGGCCCATGCCTGCAAGCTGGTGCGCGACCGCGGCGGTCGCATCGACCATCTCGACATCACGGTGCTGGCGGAAGCGCCCCGCATCGGCGCCCACCGCGAGACGATCCGCGCCCGCATCGCCGAGATCTGCGCCGTGCCGCTGACCGCGGTGTCGATCAAGGCGACGACCACGGAGAAGCTCGGCTTCGTCGGCCGCGCGGAAGGCCTCGCGGCCCAGGCCGCCGCGACCATCCGCCTGCCGGAGGAGGTGGAGACGAGCCCGGTTGACGCCCAGGCCGAGACGGCCATGCGCCAGGGCTGACGGTTGGGCGGACGCGCGTCCGCTGCATCATCCGAAGGCCGCTTCGAACGAAAAAGGGATTCGCGCGATGTTCGACGACGCCCTCCTCGCCCGCGCCACCGCCCTGGTCGGGGCCTACGCCGAGGCCGGCACCCGGATCGCGACGGCCGAATCCTGCACCGGAGGGCTCGTCGCCGGGTTGCTGACGGCGGTGCCCGGCTCGTCGGCGGTCGTCGAGCGCGGCTTCGTCACCTACTCGAACGAGGCCAAGTCCGAAGCGATCGGGGTGCCCGCCGCACTCATCGGCGCGCACGGCGCCGTCAGCGAGGCGGTCGCCCGCGCGATGGCGGGCGG
>NZ_VRVH01000181.1:0-9136 GCF_008040095.1 Methylobacterium sp. WL6
GCCTCGCTGCTGGCCTACGCGGCGGTGATCTGGGCGATGCGGCTCGGGGCGATGGGGCCGGTCTCGGCCCTGCGCGAGACCAGCGTGGTCTTCGCCGCGCTCCTCGGCCGCGCCTTCCTGGCGGAGCGCCTGACCGCCGGCCGCATCGCCGCCTGCACGGTCGTCGCGGCCGGCGCGGCGATGATCGGCCACGGCTGACGCGCGGCGGAGGCTCAGGTGCCGGGTTTGGCCAGGGCGCGGGGCGCCGGGCTGACCACGCTCGACGCGTTGTTGCGGATCTCGTGGACGGCGAGCGCCCGGTCGCTCAGGCCGTCGGCGCGGAAGCGGAAGGTGCCGTCGACGCCGGCGAACCCGGCGCTCTTGGTCAGGGTCACGTCGGCGAAGCGCTGGGTCCCGTATTGCCGCGCGAGCGCCGCACTGAGCGAGACCGCGTCGTAGGCCAGCGAGGCGACCCGCGGCGGGCTCGTGCCGAACCGCGCCTGGTAACGCCCGGCGAAGTTGCCGAATCCGCCGGTGTCCGGCGCGGCGAAGCGGCCGCCCTGCAGGGCCGGCAGCGCGAAGAGCCGCGGCTCGTTCCACACCGCGGTGCCGATCGGCCGGACGCGGGACGGCGCGAAGCCGGCCTTGCTGAGCGCGGCCGCCACATTCGGCAGCCCGTCGGCGGTCTCGGGCAGGAACAGGGCGTCGGCCTGGGCGCCCGGTCCGGTGATCAGGCCGCCGAGGCGCGCGATCGCCGCCTCCGGCGCGCCGGGGGCGTAGCGTTCGATGCCGACGAGACGGGCGCCCTTGCGCGCCACCGCTTCGCGGAACTGCGCCTCGACGGCGTTGCCGTAGGCGTTCTCGGGGATCAGCGCGGCGAAGGAGCGGCGCCCGCCCGCGACCGACTCGTCGACGATCCGGTCGACCTCGGCCTGCGGGAGGAAGCTCAGCAGGTAGGTGCCGGGGCCGGCGACGCTCGCATCGGTCGAGAACGCGATCACCGGCTTGCCCGCGGCGCGCGCCGTCGCCGAGGCGGCCGCGACGTTGGCGGCGAAGAGCGGGCCGAGCACCAGCTCGGCGCCCTCGGCGATGGCGGCGCTCGTCGCCTCGCGGGCGCCGTCCGGCGAACCGCGGTCGTCGCGCACCAGGATCTGGAGGTCGGGCTGCTGGTATTCCTCGATCGCGAGCTCGGCCGCGTTGCGCATCGCCGCCCCGAGATTGGCCCCCTGGCCCGAGAGCGGCACGACGAGGGCGACCTTGACCGAACCGGTGCCGATCCGGCCCGGCGCCGAGGCGGCGGCCGGCGTCGAGCCGGGAACGGCGTCGGCGGGCGGTGCGAGGTCGGGAGCGAGTTCGGCCCGCGGCGGCGGCGCGGCGCGGACGGAACGCGCCCGGTCCGGAACGCCGATGCAGCCGGCAAGGGTGAGGATCACGGCGAGGGCGGCGCCGGCCCGGAGGGCGCGGGGCGGGACACATCGCGCCATCGCGAAACTTCCTTCCCGTAAAGATCGTCCACGCGGGATCGTGGCTCTGGCTTAAAGCGTGGACCCGAAAAGTAAACGCGCCGATGTCGCAGGATCGCGCGCGCCCCCGGAAAACACGAATCAGCGGGGGTTCGCGGCGGTTCGGCGGCCGCGAGCAAATTCCGCTCGGCGGCTTGACGTGGCAAGGTCCGTGCGATGACACAGCGAATCGAGCCCGCACGCCGCCCCCGCAGGGACGGGCCGGCCAAATCCACCGCGACCAAGGTTGCGACCTTCACCGCCTTCGGGCTGGCGACGGAAGCGGAGCCGCTCGCGCCGGGCCTGCACGTGGTGGCGACGCCGATCGGCAACCTGCGCGACGTCACGATCCGGGCGCTCGCGACGCTGGCCGCCGCCGACGCGGTGCTCGCCGAGGACACCCGCGTCACCCGGACGCTGCTGATGCACTACGGCATCACCACGCCGCTCGTCGCCTACCACGAGCATTCGAACGCCGCCGTCCGCGAGCGCATGGTGCGGCGGATGCTGGACGGCGAGGCGCTGGCGCTGGTGTCGGATGCCGGCACGCCGCTGGTCTCCGATCCCGGGTTCAAGCTGGTCCAGGCGGCGATCGAGGCGGGGATCTGCATCACGCCGATTCCCGGCCCGTCGGCGGTGATGACGGCGATCGTCGCCGCCGGCCTGCCGACCGACCGGTTCTTCTTCGAGGGTTTCCTGCCGCAGAAGGCCGGTGCCCGCCGCAACCGGCTCTCGGCGCTGGCGACCGTGCCCGGCACGCTGGTCCTGTTCGAATCGCCCCACCGCCTGCCGGAGATGCTGGCGGACGCGGCGGAGGTCCTCGGCGGCACCCGTCCCGCGGCCGTGGCGCGCGAGCTGACGAAGATGTTCGAGACGATCCGCCGCGGCACCCTGGCCAGCCTCAACGACACCTTCGCGGAGGAGGGCGCCCCGAAGGGCGAGGTCGTGGTGGTGATCGGGACCGCGCCGGACGAGGCCACCCCGGAGGAGGCCGATGCCGGCCTCGACGCGGCCCTGCGCGTCGCGCTCGCGCGGCACTCGATCAAGGATGCCGCAAGCCTCGTCGCCGACGAGACCGGGCAGCCGCGCCGCGCCGTCTACAACCGTGCGCTGGTGCTGGCCCGCGAGACCGATGCGGACGCCTGATGCCGCCCGCCGGAAGGCGACCGAACGCCGCGGGCGCCGGGCCGAATGGCTGGCGCTCGGCGCGCTGATGCTGAAGGGCTATCGCCCCTTAGCGATGCGGGTGAGCGCATCGGGCGGCGAGATCGACCTGATCGTGCGCCGCGGCGGCACCATCGCCTTCGTCGAGGTCAAGGCGCGCGCGACGCTGATCGAGGCGCAGGGCGCGATCGGCCGGGTCAAGCGACAACGCTTCTCGCGCGCGGTGCGGAGCTGGATCGCGCGGCATCCGTTCGCCGGGAGCCTGACCCTGCGGGCGGACGCGGTCTTCATCGGCGGACGCGGCTGGCCGGTCCACCTCGTCGACGCGTTCCCGATCGAGGGCCTGTAGCGGACGGTCAGGCGCGCGCGGCGCTGATCGCGCCGATGAGCGTGCGCTTGAGGTCGGCTTGGCTGAACGGCTTCTGCACCACCGGGCGATCGCGGAACGGCTCGCGGATGCCGGCGCCGCCGTAGCCGGTCGAGAAGATCAGCGGCAGGTCGCGCTTCGCGATCGCCTCGGCGACCGGGTAGATCGGCTCGCCGGCGACGTTCACGTCGAGGATCGCGACCTCGAAGGTCTCGCCCTCGGCCATCTCCAGGGCGGTCGAGAGGCGTGCGGCCGGGCCGACCACGGTGCAGCCGAAATCGAGCAGCATGTCTTCGAGCAGCATCGAGATCGCGGCTTCGTCCTCGACGACGAGCACCCGCTTACCCTGGAGAACGTCGTCGTTCGGTTCCGCGCTCACGCCGAGGTGTCTTCCTTGTCGATCCGCTCCGCTTCAACGGAACGTCGCCATGATGGCTGGTCGGATCCGATCGTCGCGCCAGGAGAACCAAGCGGGTACACCGGGCGGCTGAGGGGTCGCCCGGAACGCCGGTTGTGTCAAGCGTCCGGCGCGGGCTGTTCCGTCGGCAATGTTACACGGCGATACATTTCGCGATAGGGTGTGGCACGGTCCGCGTGAGGGCAGAACCCGCAATGGGCCGATCTTTTCCTGACACGACCGGATTTTTCCTGTGAGGGGTCGCCCCGTTCCGATCTGCGACCGCCGCGCCGTGCTGGTCGGCCTCGGCGCCGCCATCGCGGCGGCGCCCGCGCGCGGGCAAGGCGCGGTGGTGGTCGCCTCGAAGAGCGACACCGAGGGGACGCTCGCCGGCAGCATGATCGCCCTGTGCCTGGAGGATCTCGGCATCCCGGTGCAGCGCCGCCTCGGTCTCGGGCCGACGCTGATCGTGCGCTCGGCCCTGATGTCGGGCGATGTCGACCTCTATCCCGAATACACCGGCAACGGCGCCTTCTTCACCGGCACCGAGGGCGATCCGGCCTGGAAGCGGGCCGATGGCGCCTACGCCGCGATCGCGGCGGCGGATCGGGCCAAGGGCCTCGTCTGGCTCGGGCGGGCGCCGGCCAACAACACCTGGCTGATCGCGGTGCGGGGCAGCCTCGCCCGGCGCGAAGGGCTCGCCACCATGGCGGATTTCGCCGGGGCCGTGCGGCGCGGGTTGATCCTGCTCGCGGCCTCGACCGAGTTCGTCGAGAGCCCGGCGGCCCTGCCGTCCTTCGAGGCGGCCTACGGGTTCTCGCTGCCGATGAACCGCATCATCAGCCTGCCCGGCGGCGACACGGCGGTGACCGCGCGGGCGGCGGCGCAGGGCATCAGCGGCGTCAACGCCGGCATGGTCTACGGCACCGACGGGGCGCTCGACGCCCTCGACCTGACCGTGATGAGCGATCCGAAGGGCGCACAGATCGTCTACGAGGTCGCCCCGGTGATCCGCGCCGACACCCTGGCGCGCCACCCGCGCATCCGCGAGAAGCTCGATCCGGTGTTCGCGCGCCTCGATGCCCATACGCTCCGCCGGCTCAACGCCCGCATCACCGTCGAGGGCCAGGTCGCCGAGACGGTGGCACGGACGTTCCTGCGCGACGCCGGCTTCATCGCTTGACGCCCGCAACGGAGGATCGACGCGGGGGCATCGGCCCGCCGCTGTTCGCCGCCGCCTTCCTCGGTGCGGTCTACGGCCTGCCGCTGCTGCGCATCGCGAAGAACCGCCTCGTCGTCGGCGAGCCGGTCTACGCGCTGGACGGCCTCGGGGCCCTGCCCGGATTCGGGCCGGAGATCGAGGCGGTGGCCGGGCTCGTGCTGGGCGCGGTGCTGCTCGCCCGGATCGGGCGGACGCGGATCGGCGTCGGCGCCGCCACCGTGCTCCTCGCCCTGGCCCTCGCGCTGCTGATGCTGGCGCTGGGCAGCACGGCCGGGGACCTTCTCGCCGGCGAGCCGCCGGCCGCCCGCGCCGGCCTCGCCTCCGGTGCCTGGACGGCGCTGCTGCTGCTCGCGGGCGGGCTCGCCCACCTCGCCCGCCGCATGGCCGTCCCCGGGCTCGGGGGCGCGCTCGCGGCCGCGTTCCTGGGCTTCGTCGCGCTGGCCGGCTCGACCGGGACACTCGGGAGCCTGTCGCTCGCCGTCGAGTTCGCGGCGCGCAAGGACGCGGTCGGCGAAGCCCTGGTGCGGCATCTGCTGCTTTCGGGAAGCGCGGTGCTGCTGGCGGTCGGCGGTGCCGTGCTGCTGTCGCTGTGGCGACGCGGGCAGGGCCTCGTCGAGGTGCTGGTCGGCGGCATCCAGGTGGTGCCGGCCGTGGCCCTGCTCGGCGCTCTGGTCGCCGTCGCCTCGGGCCTGCTGCGGGCGGTCCCGGCGCTCCGCGAGGCCGGCCTCGGTGCCCTCGGCCCCGTGCCGGCGGTGATCGGCATCGCCGCCTATCTGCTGCTCCCGCTGTGGCGCGGCCTCGCCCTGGCGCTCGCAGCGCCGGACCCGGCGACCCTCGACGCGGCCGAGGCCCTCGGCCTGCCCCCACGAACGATCCTGTTCCAGGTGCGGCTGCCGATCGGCGCCGGCATCCTGCTCGGGGCGCTGCGCGTCGCCTGCGTCCAGGGGATCGGGCTCGCGACCCTCGGGGCGCTGGTCGGGGCCGGCGGCCTCGGCGGCATCGTCTTCGACGGCATGGCGCAGTTCGCCCCGGACCTGATCCTGCTCGGCGCGATCCCGATCGTCGCGCTCTCGCTCGTCGTCGAGCGGACCTTGAGCCTCGCCGAGGATCGCTGGCGCGGGACGCCGGCATGACCCGGCTGCGTGCCCTGCGCCCGGCCCTCGGAGCCGGCGCCGCCGGCCTCGTGCTCGCGTGCTTCAGTCATCCGACCGTCGCCGCGGCGATCGTCTCGGCGCTCGGCGAGACGCCGCGGCGGGCGCTGCCGCTCGACCATCTCGGTGCGCTCGCCCTGCACCACCTGATCCTCGCCGGGACCGGCCTCGTCCTCGTCGCGATCACGGGAATCGGCCTCGGGATCCTCGCGACCCGCCCCGGCGCGGCCTCGGTCCGGGGCGGGATCGATACGCTGGCCGCCGCGGCGCAGGCGGTGCCGCCGGTGGTCGTGGTGGCGCTCGCCCTGCCGGTGCTCGGCTTCGGCGGCCCGCCGACCCTGCTGGCCCTGGTGCTCTACGGCATCATGCCGACGCTCCGCGGCACGGTCGGCGCCCTGGAGGCGGTGCCGGCGGAGACGCGCGAGGCGGCCAAAGCGCTCGGGCTCACCGCCCGTCAGACCCTGACGCGGATCGAGCTGCCGCTGGCCGCGCCCGCCATCGTCGAGACCTTGCGCACGGCCCTCGTCCTCGCCGTGGCGACCGCCGCGGTCGGCGCGCTGGCCGGCGCCGCGACGCTCGGCACGCCGATCGTCGCCGGTCTCCAGAACCAGAACACCGTGCCGATGCTCCAGGGCGCCGCCGCGACGGCGGCGCTCGCCTTCCTGTGCGACGCGCTGATGGTCGCGGCGGCAGGCCTGCTTCGCCGCTGATCGCCTCCTCGACGACGAAGCGCGAATCCAATAGGCCCGAATAGGAAAATAATCTACGTGAGGTACGCGACGTCCACCGGCTTCGTCGCACGCGAAGTCGGCTTCGGTCTTTTGGGAGGGCGTGTGCGGATCACCTACGGTACGCATGCCCTCGGCAATTTGGTGGATCGAGCACTGGAGCGCGTGTGGATCGAACGCACCGTGGCAGAGCCGGAAGAGACCGAGACGGACCCGAAGCACCCGGAACGAAGACGGGCCTATCGCTCGGTGCCGGAGCGCGACGGCAGGATGCTGCGCGTGGTATACGTGCCGACCGAAGATGGCGTGCACATCGTGACCGCATTCTTCGATCGCAGCCGGAGGCGCTCACGTGAAGTCGCGGTATGACGCTAAGACCGATGCGCTCTACGTGCGCTTCGCGGATGCCCCCGTCGTCGAAAGCGAGGAAGTCCGTCCCGGCCTAGTCCTCGATTTCGATGCCGCCGGTCGGATCGTGGCGGTCGAAATCCTCGATGCATCGGAGCACCTGTCCACCGGTGCGGACCTCCGGCACCTGACGGCGGCCTGATCGCGGGAGCATTTCCGAGCGAGGTGGAAGCCCGCTCGCCGGAAGGACATGAGGCCGACCGGCGGTTCGGAGCCGCTCGCCTCGACGAGATGCAAGCGCCCGCTCTATTCGTCCTTGAACGACACCTTCGCCCCGCGGGCGACGTGGGCGGCGAGGTCGCGGGCGTTCCAGTTGGTCAGCCGGATGCAGCCGTGCGACTCGGTCTTGCCGACCTTCTCCGGCTCCGGGGTGCCGTGGATGCCGTAGGAGGGAATCGCGAGGTCGATCCAGACGAGGCCGACCGGGTTGTTCGGGCCGGGGCGGATCGAGAACTTCTTGCGGCTCTTGACGCCCTTGAAGCGGTACTTCGGATCGTAGGTGTAGAACGGGTCGAAGGCGACGCCCTTCACCTTGGTCTCGCCGCTCGGCGCGGGCTTCTCCTCGCTGCCGATCGAGGCCGGATAGTAGGCCAGAAGCTTGCCGTCCTTGCCGAAGGCGCGCACGTCGCGGCTGCCCTTGTCGACCTCGACGCGGTCGACCTTCGAATCCTGCGGCAGGTCCTTGGCCTTGGGCTTGTCGAGGCCCATCGGCGCGACGCCCGCGACCAGGATCACCGTTCCGGCCTTGTCGAGGGGCTTGTCCGGGTTGAGCTGGCTCAGCAGGTCGCGGCTCATGTGGAAGCGCTCGGCCAGCATCTCGCGCGGGTTGGTGTAGCTCATCGCCTTCAGGTCGGCCTGGGCCTCCATCTTCGGCGGGATCGTCTCGACATAGGGACCGGCCGCATCTGCCTCGGTGATGGTGTAGTCGGCGACCACCGGATCGCCGCCGGTGGCGGCGAGCTTGTCGAAGACGTCCTTCGTCAGCGTCTTCGTCGCGGGCAGGCCCTGCGCCACGGCGTAGGCCGAGAGCGCGCCCTGGAGGTTCTCGCCGTCGCGCCCGTCGATGGCGCCGGGGAAGAACCGCGCCCGGTCGAGCAGCACCTGGACCTTGATCGTCAGCGGATCGGGCCGGTCGTTCGCCTTCGCGGCCCCCGACGACTTCGCCTCGTCCTTCTTCGCATCCGTCTTCGCATCTGGGGCCGGCTCGGCGAAGGTCGCGTCCTGGATCGCCTGCGCGCTCGGCGCCGCGGGCTCGTTCTTGCCCGACGCCTTGGCCGGCTCCTTGTCCGATGCGGCAAGACCCTGGCCCGCGAGGCAGGCCAGGACGACGGCCGCGAGGCCGGTCCGCATCGTCGATCCGCACGTCATGGTCGAGGCTCCCGGAGCCGATTCGCTCCACGCGATCAAGTATCGGCGAAGCGTGAGCGTTCCCCGCCAAACGGCACGGCGGCATCAGGTTTCCGCGACCGCCCTCACTGACACAGGCGGTGCCCGGCGTTGCGCTCGCGCTCGTCGAGATGAAGGTGGTTGGCGTGCGCGGCGTTCGAGCCGGGGCCGAGCACCGTGCGGAAGAACCCGCAGGCCCGCGCCCGCACCGCATCGAGGAAGCGCCCCTCGGCCGAGCCCTCCGGCATCGCCCCGACTGCGATCGGCGGACGGCCGGCGAAGGTGAAGCTCATCACGTCGACGCCGTTGGCGAAGGCGTGCTCGCTGAGCTTGGCCTCGACGTCGTGGTTCTGCCCGCGGCACTCGTAGGACGTGCCGATCGCGATCCCGGTCAGCGGCTGCTCCAGCTCGCGCTCGGCCGCGACCTGCGCCTCGGTCGCCCAGCGCGCCAGCGCCTCGGCGGCCGCACAGGTCAGCGTCGCCGATTGCGGAAGCGCGACGTCGGGCAGCCCCGTCACCTTCAGCGGCAGCGGCGTGCCGCACTGCCCGTTGACGATCGCCGGCAGCGGCTCGAACGCCGCGCCGAGGCGCTTCAGCCTGACCCGGCAGGCGGTGTCGTCCGGCGCCGCGACCTTGAGGGCGAGCGCCGCCTCGCCCGACAGCTCGGCCGGGCGCTCCGGGGGGAGCGGCGGCGGCACCGGTATCTCGCCGGGCTTGTCGGCGGCCTTGTCGCCGGGCTTGGCCTCCGGCGGGACCGGCGGTGCGCCGGAGGACGCGTTCGGGACGAGGTCGGCCGGGCGTTCCGGCGGCCTCGGTGCGGGCGGCGCGACGG
>NZ_VRVH01000182.1:0-9106 GCF_008040095.1 Methylobacterium sp. WL6
CGCCAGCACCACGCGTGCGCCCCCGGCCGCGGCCCGGCGGGCGGTCGCGAGCCCGATGCCGCTCGACGCGCCGGTGACGACGACGACCTGATCGCGCAATGCCTTGTGTCTCATGCCGTCCCATCGCTCCACGCACCGGTCGGCACGGAGCCGCGGTCTTCAGGAGCTACCCGCGAAACCGTGAGATGTTGCCGAACGAGGCGCGATCCAGGCGCGTCCGTTGCACGCAGGCGTTCGAGTGCCCGAGCTGGCCGGCTCGGGTTCGAGCGGCTGCGGAAGCCCTGAGCCGGCGAGGCGATGTCGCGGGTGCTGCGCACGGGGATCCGTCTGCGGGACGGCGGCTGGACGCCGTCCCGCGCACCGGGACCGTCAGGTGACAGGGCGGTCGGCCGCTTGTAAGCACGGGCGCTCACGAAAACCCTGTCCGGAAGACCCATGTCCCACGCCGCCCTCGCCCAGACCATCGAAGCCGCCTGGGAGGACCGCGCCGGCATCGACACGAGCACGCGCGGCGCCGTTCGCGAGGCGGTCGAGGCGGCCCTCGCCCTGCTGGATTCCGGCGAGGCGCGCGTCGCCGAGAAGAGCGGCGACCAGGATTGGGTCGTCAACCAGTGGCTGAAGAAGGCGGTGCTGCTGTCCTTCCGCCTCAACGACATGGCGCCGATCTCCGGAGGCCCCGGCGAGGCGCCGTGGTGGGACAAGGTGCCCTCGAAGTTCGAGGGCTGGAGCGAGGCCGAGTTCCGCGCCGCGGGCTTCCGCGCCGTTCCCGGCTGCTTCGTCCGCCGCGGCTCGTTCATCGCGCCCGGCGCCGTGCTGATGCCGTCGTTCATCAATCTCGGGGCGCGGGTCGGCAAGGGCACCATGGTCGACACCTGGGTGACGATCGGCTCCTGCGCCCAGGTCGGCGACAACTGCCACATCTCGGGCGGCGCCGGCATCGCCGGCGTGCTCGAGCCGCTGCAGGCCAACCCGGTGATCATTGAGGACAACTGCTTCATCGGCGCCCGCGCCGAGGTGGCCGAGGGCGTGATCGTCGGCGAGGGCAGCGTGCTGTCGATGGGCGTCTACATCGGCGCCTCGACCCGCATCGTCGACCGCACCACCGGCGAGGTCTTCTACGGCCGCGTGCCGCCCTATTCGGTGGTCGTCTCCGGCACGATGCCGGGCAAGGCGCTGCCGGACGGCTCGCCCGGACCGGGCCTGTACTGCGCCGTCATCGTCAAGCGCGTCGACGCCGGCACCCGCGCCAAGACCGCGATCAACGAGCTGCTGCGCACCTGATCCGAGCCGGGCCCGATCCGATGCGCGAGACCGCGACCCTCGACCTCACGGTGGCCGGCCGCTCGGTGCCGACGCCGTGCGATCGGATCGGGGCCGGCCCCGACGTGCTGCTGCTGCCGGCGCTCTCGACGATCGCGTCGCGGGCCGAGATGCGCGGCCTCGCCGACCAGTTCGCCTGGGACCATCGCTGCCTGATCCCGGACTGGCCCGGCTTCGGTGCGCATCCGCGGGCGCGGCTGCCGCTGAATCCGGCGACGTTCCACGCCTATCTCGACGCGCTGCTCGCGGCTGCACCCGGACCCTACGCGCTCGGCGTCGCCGCCGGCCACGCGGCGGGCTACCTGGTGGCCGCCGCTCGCCGGCATCCGAAGGCGTTCGCCCGGCTCGTCCTGGTGGCGCCGACCTGGCGCGGCCCGCTCCCGACCGTGATGGGACCGGAGCGCCGGGGCCTGTTCACCGCGATCCGCCGCGCGGTCGAGACGCCAGGGCTCGGCGACGTCCTCTATGCCCTCAACATCCGGCCCATGGTGATCGGCCGGATGATGCGCGCTCACGTCTACGGCGACGCGGCGCACGTCACCGACGCGCTGATCGCGGAGAAGACCGCGATCACCCGCCAGCGCGGCGCGCGCTTCGGCACGGCGGCCTTCGTCACCGGCGGGCTCGATCCGGTGCCGACGCGCGAGGCCTTCCTCGCCCTGTTCGGCGACGGCCTGCCGACGATCCGGGTGCTGCGCCCGAGCCGCGCCCCGCGCCGGTCCGGCGCCGAGATGGACGCGCTCGTCGCGTCCGGCCGCGTCGAGGGCCGACCGGTGCCGGGCGCCCTCAGCCCGCACGAGGAATATCCGGCCGAGACCGCCGAGGCGATCCGCGCGGCCTGACGCCCCTCAACTCCAGGCGTGAGAGGGGGGCGCCACCCCGTTGAGCGCGTGGTTGCCGACGATCGCCACCTTCCAGCGGACAGGGTCGTGCAGCGTGTGCGTCCGCGCGTTGCGCCAGTGCCGGTCGAGGTTGTGCTCGGCGAGCGTCGAGCGGGTGCCGCCGAGCTCGAACAGCTTGTTCGAGGCCGCGAGCGCGATCTCGGTGGTCAGCACCTTCGACTCGGCGACCGCGATCTTGGCGGCGTTCACCAGCCCTGCATCGTGGTCGACGAGCGCGGCGTCGATCGCGAGGCCGGCGCGGTCGAGGATCGCTTCGGCCGCGTGCAGGCGGATGGTGAGGTCGCCGACGGCCTGGATGGTGTAGGGGTCGTCGGAGGCCCGATCCTGACCGGCATCGATCCACGGCCGCGCCTTCTCGCGCACGAAGGCGATGGTGTCGTCGAGAGCCGCGCGGCCGATGCCGGCGTCGATCGCCGCCTGGATGATCTGGAAGATCGCCCCGTCGAGGCGCGGCAGCTCCTGATAGGCCTTCCAGGCCGGGACGAGGTGGCTCTTCTCCACCCGCACGGCCTCGATCAGCACCGTGCCGCTCGCCGTGCCGCGCTGGCCGAAGGCCGACCAGTCGTCGATCACCGTCAGACCGGGCGCGTTGCGGTCGGCGATCGCGTACCAGGCGAGACCCGCATCGTCGACGGCGACGATCGGCACGAGGTGGGCGAGCAGCGCCCCAGTGGCGTAGAACTTCTGGCCCTGCACGATCACGTGGTCGCCGTGGTCGGTGAAGTGGGTGGCGAAGTCGGCGGCGCGCGCCGTGCCCTTCTCCGAGAACGCGTTGCCGAAGCGGGTGCCGCGCAGCACCTCGGCGAACAGGAGGGCCTGCTGCTCGGGGTCCGACACGGTGCGGATCGCGGCGACGATGCCGAGGTGGTTCTGCGCGATCTGTGCGATCGAGGGGTCGGCCGCGGCGACGATGGCAATCACCTGCGCCAGCGTCCGATACGACACCTCGGGGCCGCCGTGCTCGCGCGGAACGTTGATCGACCATAGGCCGCTCTGCGAGAACCGGTCGAGCTCCGCCAGCGGCCGGGCATGCGCGAGGTCGCGCTCCGACGCCCCCTCGCGGATCGAGGCGGCGAGCGCTTGGGCGACGCGGATCGCCTCGGCGTCGTCGCGGATGATGTGGGCGGCCTCGGATGGACGGGCCGGGCCCGGGACGCCGCGAGAGGACGCTGTTCCGGACAGCGCCTGGGTGCTGACGGCGATGTTCATCGATCTCTCCGAAGTTCGAGGGCGGTCGTCGGATACGCATCCACCTCTTCCCGATCGCGCGGCGAGGGGATGCTCGGCATCGGCGCGCCTACGCCGCCTCGGCGCGCTCAGCGCGCTCGGCGCGGGCCGCTTCGAGCGCGCGGACCCGCGGGATGATGTGCGCGCCGAAATACGCCACGTCCTCCTGGAAATGCAGGAAGGCCAGCAGCGCGAGATCGGTCCCGGCATCCTTGAGCGCGATGATGCGCTCGGCGATCTGGTCCGGCGTGCCGATCAGGTTGGTCTTGAAGCCGTCGTTGTACTGGACGAGGTCCTCGAAGGTCGATTTCGCCCAGTTGCCCTCGCCCTCGGGCGAAGCCCGGCCGGCGTTCTTCGCCTCGTGGCCGAAAGCCTTCACCGCATCCGGGTTGGCATGGTCGAGGATCTCCTGCAGCACGGCGCGCGCCTCGGCCTCGGTGTCGCGCGCGATGACGAAGGCGTTCACGCCGACCTTGACCGCATGGCCGTTGGCGGCGGCCTTCGCCTGCAGGTCGGCGACCTGCGCCCGGATGCCCTCGGGGGTGTTGCCGTTGGTGAAGTACCAATCCGACACCCGCGCCGCCATGTCGCGCGCCGCCCGCGACGAGCCGCCCTGGAAGATCTCCGGCGTCACCGCCGGCTTCGGCTTGAGGTTGTAATCGGTGTAGCGATAGAAATCGCCGCGGAACGTGTAGTTCTCCTGGGTCCAGATCCCGCGAAGCGCGGTGATGAACTCCTCGGAGCGCCGGTAGCGCTCGTCGTGGTCGAGCCACGGCTCGCCGATGGCGCGGAACTCGCCCGAGACCACGTTGATCGCGATGCGGTTGTCGGTCAGCTCGCTGATCGTCGCGATCTGCTTGGCCGCGATGGTCGGGTTCCACGGCCCGGGCAGCAGCGCGGCGATGACCTTGAGCCTGGTCGTCACGGCGAGCAGCGCGTGGCTGAAGGCCACCGATTCGTGCTGGTACTCGGCGCCGTAGCCGGCGGTGAAGCGGATCTGCGTCAGCGCGTAGTCGAAGCCGGCATCCTCGGCGATCCGCGCGAGCTTGCGGTTGTAATCGCCGTCCCAGCTCGTGCGCTGCGGGATCGCGCTGATGACGAGCCCCCCGGAGACGTTCGGCACCCAGTAGGCGAAGCGGATCGGCTCTTCGGTCGCGTTGCGGTTGGTCATGGCGTTGCGCCTCCTCGTCGGTCAGGCCTCCAGCAAGGGCGAAGAGCGATCGTCCCGCATGGTCGCGGATCGAAGATCGCATCGAGCAGCCGCTCGCCGTTGTGCTGATTTGCCTGTCTGCCAAGTATTCCCAAAGTCGATGCCGCCGTCAAAGGAAGCAACGCGCAATCTTTTGCCTGAACGAGCAAGAAATTTCCGTCGCCCGTCCTTCCGGGGAACGAAGCTTCCCCGAGCCGAGCGCAGCGGCCGACGCACCACGCGAACGATCGTATCGGCGTTCTTCACAAAGAACGATGGTGGGCCGAGCTCGTGGAAGAGGTCGGTCGTTTCGTGGCCCACGATGGGAAGGAGAACGAAAAACCCCCTCCCGGTCGCATCGGGCAACGATCACCTCAACCGGAGCGTTCTTTTGCAAGAACGTTTCATTGACCGCGTGCACCGCACGCCTCACCTTTGGGAGGACATCGCGACACGGTCCGAAGCGGTGGTGGCGCGGCCGTCCCGCGTCCGGACCGTGCCTTGCGCCACCTTCCTTTCGAGACGAGATCCGACGATGACGCGACCGAAACTCGTGGGCTTCAGCGCCAACCTTCAGCGCCCGTCCAAGACCCGCGCCCTGGTCGAGGCCGTGGCCGAGGCCGCCACAGTCGACGGCGGCCTCGACCTTCGGCTGTTCGATCTCGTCGATGCCGGCACCGGGCTCGGCGCGGCCTGGTCCCGGGATGCGCTGTCGCTTCCCGCCCGCCGGGTGATCGAGGCGATCGAGGGCGCCGACGCGCTGGTTGTCGGCTCGCCGGTCTACAAGGGCAGCTTCACCGGGCTGTTCAAGCACGTCTTCGACCTGATCGATCCGGCGGCCCTGGCCAACAAGCCGGTCGCGATCGTCGCCACCGGCGGCGGCGCCCGCCACGCGCTCGTCGTCGAGCATTCGTTCCGGCCTCTGTTCGGGTTCTTCGGCGCCCTCCAGGTGCCGACCACCGTCTACGGCTCCGATCCGGACTTCACCGACGGCCTCCCGACCGATGCGGGCGTGCGCGAACGGATCGCCCAGGCCGGCGCCCAGCTCGCGGCCCTGGTGCGCGCCGGGATCGCGGCGGAATCGTCCGCCCCCGTGGCGCTCGCCGCCGCACGCTGAGACCCGCGATGATCGACCGCCGCCGCCTCCTCGCCACGGCCCTCGCCGCGGCGCTGCCCCTGACCCGTCCGGCGATGGCCGCCGAGCCGGGCGTGCTGCGCATCGGATACCAAAAGAACGGCATCCTCGTGGTCGCCAAGCAGCAGGGCGTGATCGAGGAGCGCCTGGCCAAGCTCGGCCATAGCGTGCGCTGGATCGAGTTCTCCTTCGGGCCGCCGCTGCTCGAGGCCTTGTCCCTCGACGGCATCGATTTCGGCCAGACCGGCGACGCCCCGCCGATCTTCGCGCAGGCCGCCAAGTCGAGCCTGGTCTACGCCGCGGCGCAGGAGGCCGGCGGCTCGGGCTCGGGCATCCTGCTGCCCAAGGGCTCGACGATCCGGTCGCTCTCGGAGCTGAAGGGCAAGCGCGTCGCCTTCGCCAAGGCGTCGAGCGCCCACAACCTCACGGTCGCCGCGCTGGAGAAGGCGGGCCTCACCTACGCCGACATCGAGCCGGTGACGCTGGCGCCCGCCGACGCCGCGGCGGCGTTCGCGCGCGGCAGCATCGACGCCTGGACGATCTGGGACCCGTACTACGCCATCGCGGAGGGCGGCGACGGCGTCCGCGTGCTGGCGACGGCCAAGGAGATCGCGCGGCAGAACAACTTCTTCCTGGCGAGCCGCGCCTTCGCGGAGGGCCGCGGCGCGGTGCTGGCCGAGGTGATCGACGTGCTCGGCGGCGTCGCGCGCTGGTGCGGCGACAATCGTGGCGAGGTCGCCGATCTGCTTTCGAAGGGCACCGGCGTGCCCCTCGCCGCCACCCGTCGCGCGGTCGATCGCACCGACTACCTCATCGGCCCGATGAACGACCGCGTCGCCGCCGAGCAGCAGGTGATCGCCGACCGCTTCCACGCCCTGAAGCTGATCCCGAAGCCGATCCGCGTCGCCGACGCGGTCTGGATTCCACCCGCACGCAACGGCTGATCCGCGATGACCGACGACCACTTCTCGCGCGCGCCGCGTGCGGCGCTCGACGCTCTGACGGAGGCCGGCGCGCAGATGCGACGCCGCACCCTGCTCTCGGCCGGCCTGGGCCTCGCGGCGGCGGTCGCGCTACGTCCGGCCCGCGCTGCGTCCGCCGTCCGGATCGGCTACCAGAAATACGGGTCGCTGGTCCTGCTGAAGGGCCGCGGAACCCTCGAAAAGGCGCTCGCGCCCCTCGGCTACGAGGTCGCGTGGTCGGAGTTTCCCTCCGGTCCGCCGCTGCTCGAGGCGCTGAACGCCGGGGCGATCGACCTTGGCTCGGCCGGCGAGGCGCCGCCGATCTTCGCCCAGGCCGCCAACGCCGACCTGCGCTACGTCGGCACCGAGCCGCCGGCCCCGCGGGGCGAAGCGATCCTGGTGCCGAAGGACAGCCCCATTCGCGCCGTCTCGGACCTGCGCGGCAAGACCATCGCCTTGAACAAGGGCTCCAACGTCCATTTCCTCGTAGTGCGCGCCCTGGAGAAGGCCGGCATCGCCTACGATGCGGTCAGGCTCGTCTTCCTCTCGCCGGCCGACGCGAACGCCGCCTTCGTGCGCGGCTCGGTCGACGCCTGGGCGATCTGGGACCCCTATCTCGCCGCCGCCGAGCGCTCGACCGGTGCGCGCATCCTCGCCGACGGCACCGGGATCGCACCGAACCGCCAGTTCTACCTGTCGCGCCGCGCCTTCACCGAGGCGAGCCCGGACATCGTGTCCGCGATCCTGAAGGCGATCGCCGAGGTCGACACCTGGGCCGCCGGCAACGGCGGCACGGTCGCCTCCGAGCTTGCGCCCTCGGTCGGCATCCCGGCGCCGGTGCTCACGGTGGCGCTCGATCGCCTGTCCTACGGGGTCGCGGCCCTCGACGCAAAGACGATCGCCGACCAGCAAGCGGTGGCCGACGCCTTCCACGCCCTCGGCCTCCTGCCGAAACCGATCCGGGTCGCGGACGCCGTCTGGGCCCACCCGCAACGCAAGGCCGAGATCCGATGAGCGCCACCCCCTCCCGCATCCGCGACGCCGCCGTGCCCTGGCTGCTGCCGGTGGCGATCCTCGTCGGCTGGCAGGCGGCGGTCTCGGCCAGCCTGGTCTCGAACCGCTTCATGCCGGCGCCGCTCGATGTGATCCGCGCCGGGATCGAGGCCGGCCGCACCGGCGAGCTCTGGACCAATCTCGGCGTCAGCACGCTGCGCGCGCTCGCCGGCTTCGTGGTCGGCGGCGGCATCGGCTTCGGCCTCGGCCTCGCCAACGGGCTCTCGCGCCTGTCCGAGCGCCTGACCGACACCTCGGTTCAGATGGTGCGCAACGTGCCCCACCTGTCGCTGATCCCGCTGGTGATCCTGTGGTTCGGCATCGGCGAGGAGGCCAAGCTGTTCCTGGTGGCGCTCGGCGTGTTCTTCCCGATCTACGCCAACACCCTGCACGGCATCCGCTCGGTCGATCCGGCCCTGGTCGAGATGGGCCGCGTCTACGGCATGTCGAACGCCGAGCTGTTCCGCCGCGTGGTGCTGCCGGGCGCGCTGCCGTCGATCTTCGTCGGCCTGCGTTACGCCCTCGGCATCATGTGGCTGACGCTCATCGTCGCCGAGACCATCTCGGCCTCCTCGGGCCTCGGCTACATGGCGATGCAGGCGCGCGAGTTCATGCTGGTCGACGTCGTGGTGCTGGCGATCCTGATCTACGCCGCGCTCGGCAAGCTCGCCGACGCGCTGACGCGGCAGCTGGAGCGCAGCTGCCTCGCCTGGAACCCCGCCTACAGGAGCGCCTGATGCTGCTCGACGCCCAACTCCGCGACAAGCCGCCGGCGCGGGAACCAGACACCGGCGCGCCTGCGCTGTCTCAGGGGGAGAGGGTCGCGACGCCCTCGGGCAGCGCGCAACCTTCACCCCGATCCTCCCCCGACCGGGCGGGGGAGCAACACGGCATCGCGGTCACCGTCCGCGACCTTCACAAGAGCTTCGACGGCAACGCCGTGATCGCGGGGCTCGACCTGTTCCTGCCCGCCGGCGGCTTCACGGCGGTGGTCGGCCGCTCCGGTTGCGGCAAGAGCACCCTGCTGCGCCTGATCCTCGGCCTCGAGACCCCGACCTCCGGGCGCATCGGCCTCGACGAGGCCGAGGCCGGTCCGCGCCGGTCTCAGCGGCCGCGGCGCATCATGTTCCAGGAGCCGCGGCTGCTGCCCTGGGCCCGCGTGGTCGACAACGTCGCCGTCGGCCTGTCCGGCACCGGCATCAAGGCCGAGCGTCGGGCGCGTGCGCTCGCGGCCCTCGAGGAGGTCGGCCTGGCCGACAAGGCCGGCGTCTGGCCCGCCACCCTGTCCGGCGGCCAGCGCCAGCGCGTGGCGCTCGCC
>NZ_VRVH01000183.1:0-9059 GCF_008040095.1 Methylobacterium sp. WL6
GCCCCGAGCACCAGCGCGGTGCCGGCCCGTTCGGGCCAGCCTTCGCCGAGGTTCCGGTCGAGATGCGCGGCGAAGCCCGGCGCGTCGGTGTTGTCGCCGGCGATGCGCCCGTCGGCGCCGACGACCAGCGTGTTGACCGCGCCGATCGCCCGCGCTCGCGGCGTCAGGCTGTCGCTCAGCGCGAAAGCCGCCTCCTTGTGCGGGATCGTGACGTTGCCGCCGGCAAAACCCGATTCCGGTAGCCGGCGAAAGAACTCGGCGAAGTCCGCCGGCGCGACGGCGATGCGTGCGTAGCTGCCGGCGATCCCGTGCTCGGCCAGCCAGTGCCCGTGGATCAGCGGCGAGCGCGAATGCGCGATCGGGTGGCCGACGACGAAGGCGCGCCTCACGCGACGCACTCCCGCGCGAGGAGGCAGGGCGGCCCGCCGGCCTCCTCGATCTGCACCGTGGCGTGGGCGATGCCGAAGCGGGCGCGCAGGGCCTCGGCGATCTCCACGAGGAAGCCGTTGCCCGGATGGCCGTCCGCCATCACGAGATGGGCCGTCAGCGCGATCTCGGTGGTGCTCATCGGCCAGATGTGGAGGTCGTGCAGGCCCAAGACCCCGGGACGGGCGCCGAGATAGGCGCGCACCGCGTCCGGGTCGATGCCCGGCGGCACCGCGTCGAGGGACATCGCGACGCTGTCGCGCAGCAGGCCCCAGGTCGCCCAGACGATGAGCCCGGCGACGACGAGGCTGACGGCGGGGTCGATCCAGTCGAGGCCGGTGGCGAGGATGATCAGGCCGGCGAGCACGACGCCGGCCGAGACCGCGGCGTCGGCGGCCATGTGCAGGAAGGCGCCGCGGATGTTGATGTCGCCCTTGGCACCCGACGCGAACAGCCAGGCGGTGACCCCGTTCACCAGGATGCCGAGGCCGGCCACCACCATCACCGTGGTGCCGGCCACCGGCTCGGGATGGATCAGGCGCGAGACCGCCTCCCACAGGATCGCGCCGGTGGCGACGAGCAGGAACACGGCGTTGAACAGGGCGGCCAGGATCGAGGAGCCGCGCAGGCCGTAGGTGAAGCGCGCGGTCGAGCGGCGCTTGACCAGCACCGAGGCGACCCAGGCGGCCACCAGCCCGAGCACGTCGGAGAGGTTGTGGCCGGCATCGGCCACCAGCGACATCGAGTTGGCGGCCCATCCATAGCCGGCTTCGATCACCACGAAGGCGGCATTGAGCCCGATGCCGATGGCGAAGGCACGTCCGAAGCTCGCCGGCGCGTGGACGTGGCCGTGGCCGCCATGACCATGTCCGGCATGACTGTGCCCGGCATGGTCGTGACCCGCGTGGTCATGCGCACCGTGATCATGGCCGGCATGGTCGTGGCCCCGGTCGTGCCCCGCATCGGGATGCCGGTGCCCGGCAGGGTCGTGGTGATCGTGTCCCGCCATGTCGCGTCCCTAGAATGCCAGGAGGCCCTTGGCCCGCAGCCGCGCGAGCAGCGGCAGCAGCGGCAGGCCCAGGATGGTGCTGTGGTCGCCCTCGACCCGCTCGAACAGATGGATGCCGAGCCCTTCGAGCTGGTAGCCGCCGACGCTCGCCCGCACGCGCTCCGCGCCCGCCAGCGCCACATAAGTCGCGATCGCCTGGGGATCGAGCGGGCGCAGGGTCAGGCGCGCGGTCTCGACGAAGCTCTCGACCGCGCCGTCCTGCGCCAGGGCGACCGCCGCGTGCAGGGCGTGGGTGCGCCCGGCCAGGCGCGCCAGCTGCGCGCGCGCCGCGTCCAGGCCCGCGGGCTTGTGGAACACCGCGCCGTCGCAGGCGAGCACCTGGTCGGCCCCGACGACGACGCGGCCGGGATGCCGCCCGGCGACCGCCACCGCCTTGGCCTCGGCGAGCCGCAGCGCCAAGGCCTCGGGCGAAAGGGTCCCGGACGAAGTCCCGGGATCCGGGCCGGCGCAGGCCGCCTCGACCGCGCGCTCGTCGACGCCCGGCGCCGTCGTCTCGACGGCCAGGCCGGCGCTCTCCAGCAGCATCCGCCGCGTCGGGCTGGTCGAGGCGAGGAGGAGCGGCGCGGACCCGAGCCAGGGGGAGGAAGGCTGCATCCCGCCGGAGTGTCACGGATCGGCGCGCGCCCGCAAGCCGATCGTCGCCGGGCGCGACGCGCAAAGCCCCGCCGTCCGGGATGAACCGGGCGACGAGGCCGGCGGGACCGATACGCGACGCTGGCCCCGAGACGGGTCTACCGCGACCCGGGTTAGCGGGTGGTCAACGGGGTGGGTGCGGGCGGGTGTGCGTTGCGGGACGGGCCGTGGGCCCAGCATCGGGCCGACGAAGTGTCGCTTCGAAGCTGCATCGCTGCTCACGCCGGCGATACGCCGCCCGCGCGTCCTTGCCGGAAGGCGGCGCGCGCCCACGGAATGGCCCGGATCGCCCAGGCGACCGGCCGATCGCGGGAAAGCCTCTATCGCGCCCTGTCGAACCGCGGGAATCCGCAGCTCGCGACCTTCATGGGCGTGCTCCGGGCCTCGGGCCTGGAGCCCAGCATCCGCCCGGCCGGCAGCAGGGCGGGCGTGAGGGCCGGCCTCACGCCGCGATGAACTTCAGCCGGTGGTCGCGGTAGAGGTCGAGGATCGCGGCGGCGGTCTCCTCGATCGAGCGGCGGGTGACGTCGATGGTCGGCCAGCGGTTCTTGCTGAACAGGCGGCGCGAGGCGGTGATCTCGTCGGCGACCGCGTCCTTGTCGACGTACATCGAGGAATCGTCGGCCTTGAGGCTGAGCAGCCGGTTCTGGCGGATCTGGACGATGCGCTCGGGCGACGCGATCAGCCCGACGACGAGGGCCTTGCGCACCCGCTCCAGCGCCGGCGGCAGCGGCATGCCGGGCACGAGCGGCAGGTTGGTGGTCTTGAGCCCGCGGTTGGCGAGGTAGATCCCCGTCGGCGTCTTCGAGGTGCGGCTGACCCCGATCAGGATCACGTCGGCCTCCTCGAGGTCGTCGGGCAGGTTGCCGTCGTCGTGGGCCAGGGTGAAGTTCATCGCGTCGATGCGCTTGAAGTACTCCGCGTTGAGCGTGTGCTGCGCCCCCGGCCGCGCCGCCTTCTGGGTGCCGAGGTAGGATTGCAGCAGGTTGTGCACCGGCTGCAGCACCGACAGGCAGGGCGAGCTCGATTCCCGGCACGCGCTCTCCAGCCGCTCGCCGAGATCGCCGCCGACGAGGGTGTAGAGCACGAGGCCCGGCGCCGCCTGGATCTCCGAGATCACCCGCTCGAGCTGCGGCCCGGAGCGCACCAGCGGGTAGACGTGCTCGATCGCCGAGACGCCCTCGTACTGCGCGGCGGCCGCGCGGCCGACGTTGATCAGGGTCTCGCCGGTGGAATCCGAGACGAGGTGGAGGTGGAAGTAGCTGCGGCTCATATCCGTGCCCCTCGCCGCCCGCACGCGTCCCCGCAGGGCGCCGACCGCATCCGGCGGCCGGAGGAGACGATGTCGGAACGCGCGGCCGCTCGAAGCATCCGGTCTCCTCGGAATCGGGAAAAGGGGACGAAACGCCCTTATCCACCGCCGGCCGTCAGGGGAGTCGATGAGTGTGGATAGGATGGCCCGCCGGCCCGGTCCAGCCGGAGACCGCGAAATCCATCGACTCCGGCGTCAACAGGCCGTCATGATCGGCATGGCGGAATCCGTGCGCCTGGGAGAATCCGGGACGCAGGCACGCGCACGGCTCCGTCGCACCGCGCAAGGCGCTGGCGGGACTGGCCTATCGCAGACATTAGCGGCAATCCGTTAAAGCCTGCTTAACGGCGTTGCGGCCGGGAGAGCCTGTGGACACGGTTGCGATCCCGTGACTCAGCCTCCAAGAGAAAAAACAGAGTCCTAGAATCTCTCTTCTCTAAGATAGAGCCGGCCTGGGGACGGCCTCGTCGCGCCGCGACGGGGACCGGACGAACGGGCCTTTCGAGAACGAGACCTGAGCCCGGCAGGGCGGAACGGGAGGCGGCATTGGGGGACAGGATGACCACGCAGGGCACGGTGCAGGGTGGTCCCGACCGCAAGGTCCTCAGGGTGCTCGCCGGCGAGGCGGTCTCGCCGCCCCCCGCCTGGATGATGCGCCAGGCCGGGCGCTACCTGCCGGAGTACCGGGCGACGCGGGCGGAGGCCGGCTCGTTCCTGGACCTCTGCTACAGCCCGGACTTCGCCGTCGAGGTCACGCTGCAGCCGATCCGGCGCTTCGGCTTCGAGGCCTCGATCCTGTTCTCGGACATCCTCGTGATCCCGCACGCCCTCGGGCAGGACGTCCGCTTCGTCGAGGGCGAGGGGCCGCGCCTCGATCCGCTCGAAGGCCGGGCCGCGTTCGAGCGCCTGCGCCAGGCCGACGACCCGGCGATCTTCGCCCATCTCGCGCCGGTCTTCGAGACGGTGCGGCGCCTGCGGGCGGAGCTGCCGCCCGAGACCACGCTCCTGGGCTTCTGCGGGGGCCCCTGGACGGTGGCGAGCTACATGATCGGGGGACGGGGCACGCCGGACCTCGCGCCCGCCCGTGCGCTGGCCGAGGCCGACACGGGCCTGGTCGACGCGCTGATCGACCGCCTGGTCACCGTGCAGACCGCCTACCTCGTGCGCCAGCTCCGGACCGGCGCCGACGCGGTGCAGATCTTCGAGTCGCATGCCGGCACGCTGCCGCCGGCGCTGCCGCCGGGCACGGCGCTGGTCGAGCCGGTGGGCGACGTCTCCGACAGCGCGCTTCCCGAGGAGACCGAGCGCGACGCGCTGAGCCGCTGGTCGTTCGGGCCGATCGCCCGGATGGTCGCCGGCATCCGCGCCGAGGTGCCGGATGCGAAGATCATCGTGTTCTGCCGCGGCGCCGGGCTCGAGGGCCATGCCCGGGTGGTGCCGGAGACCGGCGCCGACGCGGTCGGCGTCGACTGGTCGATCGACCTCAAGGCCCTGCGCGACCGGGTGCCGGCGACGACGGTGACCCAGGGCAACGTCCACCCCGACACGCTCATCGAAGGCGGCGCGGCCCTCGACGCCGCCGTCGACGCGGTGCTCGAGGCCACCCGCGGCCTGCCGCACATCTTCAACCTCGGCCACGGCATCACCCCGCAGACGCCGGTGGCCCACGTGGAGCAGATGCTGGCGCGGTTGAGGGGCGGCTCGCCGTCCTCCTGAAAAGCGTCCGAGAGGCCGCGCATCCCCTCGCCCCGCCTGCGGGGAGAGGGCCGCGACGACCTCGTCGTCGTCGCGGCGAGGCGGCAGCCGACGGTGAGGGGGCTTCGACGGCGGAGCCTCGTTCGTCCGCGCCCCCTCACCGCCGCTTCGGCTTCGCCGCCGCTTCCCACAGGCACGACGAGGTGCCTGTGGGCCTCTCCCCGCACGCGGGGAGAGGGGAAACGCGCCCTATCCGTGCGATGTCGGAGACGTGCGCCCTGCCCGACCATCCCATCCGGAACCCTCGCCCGTGCTCGACACCCTCTATCCCTGGATCAAGGCGTTCCACGTCGTCGCGGTGATCGCGTGGATGGCCGGGATGCTCTACCTGCCGCGGCTGTTCGTCTATCACGCCGCCCTCCCCCCCGGGCCGGGCGCGGCGGCGCAGTCGGCGACGTTCAAGGTGATGGAGCGGCGCCTGCTCAAGGCGATCATGAATCCGGCGATGATCGTCACCTGGGTGCTCGGGCTGACGCTGGCCTGGACCAGCGGCGCCTACGTCACCGGGTGGCTCCAGGCGAAGTTCCTGCTGGTGCTGGCGATGAGCGGCATCCACGGCTGGCTCGCCCGGATGGTCAAGGACTTCGCCGCCGACCGGAACACCCGCGGCCATAAGTTCTACCGGGTGCTCAACGAGGTGCCGACGCTGCTGATGATCGTCATCGTCGTGCTGGTGATCGTGAAGCCCGGCCTCTAGGGCATGTTCGAGCGCGATGGATGCCGGATGGAAAGACATCTTCGATCGCCGTGCGGCCGCGTCCGCGCGCCGGGTCGGGACGATCCGTCGTCCCGGCTCGGCGCGCACATCGATCGGCTGGCGGCAGACGATCGATCCGGACCTCAGTAGCCCCAGTACCGGAGCCGCTGCGCGTACCCGGCGTCCCGGTAGGACTGAACGCGGCGAACATGGGCGGCGTGCGCGTAGGCATCGGCCGCCGCGTAATCCCCGTACAGCGCCGCGACGTTGGCGGCATGCTGATCGCGTCGGGCCTGGATGGCGCGGACGTCGGCGGCGTGCGCGGCCTGATCCGACGCGTACTGAGCGCAAGCGCCCGTATTCACGAGGACGAGCGCGCCGAGCGCGACAGATACCGACTTGATGGTGGAAGTCTTGCTCTTGATCTTCATGGGAACACCTCAAGGAGCGACGCTTGTTCCGCACGTCGCACCGCGATCACACCTCGCAGCGTGTTAATCCGGCATGAACTACCGCTGGTTGGAAGCTGTCCGGGCGGGGGGATGATCTGGCCGATCCCGAATCCGGTCTCAGCGTGCAGGGCAGGCCTGAGCGCCGCCCGAACGCGATGCCGGCGAGGGCGGTGCGGCGGTCGACGGGAGGCCGTCCGCCTCCGGGGCGGGTCGAGGGAGGCGTCAACACCGGGGCGGCGAGAGCGGGGCGATCGCGGTCCGGAGATCGTCGGCGGAGGTCGAGCCATCCCCCGCCCGACGCGGCTGCGACCGCAGGGGGGCGTTCTGTCGGCGGCTCCGAAAGAAGCGATTTTTCCGTTCGGTTAACCCTGCCGGCATGCGATGGCGAACGCATCGCCGCCGCACCCCGTTGGACCGCCATGACCTTCGCCATCAAGCCGAGCCTCGTCCTGCCCGCCCTCGCCCTCCTGCTGGCCGCCGGGCCGGCCCGGGCCGCGAGCTTCGACTGCGAGGCGGCGAAGGCCGCCGACGAGCGGGCGGTCTGCACCACGCTCGCCCTGAACGACCGCGACGTCGAGATGGCGACCCGCTTCGAGATCCTGAAGGACGTGCTGCCGATGGGCGGCCGCGCCAAGCTGCGCGACGACCAGGAGACTTGGCTCGCCGAGCGCCGCGCCTGCGCCGCCGACACCGCCTGCCTCAAGGCGATCTACGACGCGCGCCTGACGGTGCTGCGCGCGGTGCAGTCGGAATTCGCCAAGCAGGGGCCGCAATAGGCGACCGGTTGGTGGTCCCAACGATGCGGGACCGGGACATGATACGGGAGTTGCGCAAGCCGTACCCGCTCATCCGGGCCGCCCTCTGACATGCGAAAGGAGGCCGAAGCCTCCTCACGCCGTGGGGCGGGGCCTGCTGGAACCCCGCAATGCGCTCCTGCCATCGATGGGGGACGGCAGTGCTACGGCAGGCAGATTGTCACCGTGTCGCCCACGAGAAGACATCTAGCACGGCACGGGGCGTCTTGCCAGATTGCAGCCGCTACAGCCGCGCCAGGAGCCGCTCCGCCAGCGGGTTCTCGGCGGCGAAGGCGTAGTCGATCCGGCGCACGGTGACGGCCCTGGCGCCGGCCCGGACCAGGGCGTCGGCGAGGTCGAACACCGCGTCCGCGGGACAGCGCATCACGATCTCGCCGTCGGCCCCGCGCGGGGCGCCGTAGGGCAGCTCGGCCTCGTGCAGGCCGCTGATGCTGGCGAGGTCGATCGCGCCGGAATCCGGCATCGCGGCGCGGACCTCGCGGGTGGTCCGCGCCCGCTCCTCGGCGGCGATCCGGCCGAGCACGGCGCGCAGCGCGTCGCGCTGGTGGGCGCCCCAGGGCGCGTTGAGCGAGGCGACGAGGTTGGCCTCCGAGCGCAGGATCACCCCGTCGTCGAGGATCTTCAGGGCGTTGGCGGCCAGCGTCGCGCCGGTGGTGGTGATGTCGACCACGATCTCGGCCGAGCCCGCGGCCGGCGCGCCTTCGGTGGCGCCCAGGCTCTCCACGATCCGGTAGTCGGCCACCCCCTTCTCCGCGAAGAAGCGGCGGGTGAGGTTGACGTACTTCGTGGCGATGCGCAGGCGCCGTCCGTGGCGGGCGCGCATCTCGGCGGCGACCTCGTCGAGGTCGGCCATGGCGCGCACGTCGATCCAGGCCTGGGGCACGGCCACCACCACGGTGGCGTTGCCGAAGCCGAGCGGCGTCAGGAGCTCGACCTGGCCGTGCGCGTCGGGCAGCGTCTCGCGGATCAGGTCCTCGCCGGTGATGCCGAGATGGGCCGCGCCCGAGGCGAGCTGGCTCGCGATCTCGGAGGCGGAGAGGTAGCGCACCTCGACGCCGGCCACGCCCACGAGCTTGCCGCGGTAGTCGCGAGCGCCCGCCCCCTGGGCCAGGCGCAGGCCGGCGCGGCCGAAGAAGGCGGCGGCGTTCTCCTGCAGCCGGCCCTTGGAGGGCACGGCCAGCACCAGGGGGGCGTCCGGGATGTCCATGGTCTCGCTCATCGGGCGGCTCCCGCCACGGGTCGGCCGGCTCCCGCCGCGGGGTCGACCCAGCGCGCGACGCGGTCGACCCAGAAGGTGCAGCCGACCGCCGGCTGCGCGGTCGCGCTGCCGAGATGGGTCAGGAGCCCGTCGTAGCGGCCGCCGCCGACCAGCACCGGGCCGGCGCGGTCCGTCGTCGCCGTCACCTCGAAGATGAAGCCGGTATAGTAGTCGAGGTTGCGCGCGAAGGCGCCGGAGAAGCGAAAACCCTCGAGCGCCAGGCCGCGGGCGGCGATGAAGCCGTTGCGCTCCTCGAACAGGTCGAGCGCCGCCTCGAGCGCGTCGTGGCGCAGGCCCGCGTCGCGGACGAGGCCCCGCAGGTCGCGGGCGGCGGCGTCCGGGTCGCCCCCGATCGCGCGGTAGCGGTCGACGAGCGCACGGTTCTCGGCGTTCAGGCCGGCGCCGCCGTTGGCCTGGGCCGCGGCCTTGGCCAGGAACCGCTCGGCGATCTCGCCGGCGCTGCGCCCGCCCACCGCCGAGATCCCGGCGATCGCCAGCACGTCCTCGACGAAGGCGCGGACGCCGCGCGGGTCCTGGCCCTGGATCGCGGCGAGCAAGCCCGCATGCGGGTCCTCGGGCTGGGCGGCGTTGGTGACCGCGTCGAGCGAGCGCCCGGCCGCGAGCGCCCGCAGCGTCCGGCGC
>NZ_VRVH01000184.1:0-9037 GCF_008040095.1 Methylobacterium sp. WL6
ACGGTGCCGGATACGGCGCCCCCCTCTCCCGACCCTCGCTGACGCGAGGCCCACCCTCCCCCGCAGAGGGGGGAGGGAGCATGCGCGGTGCGCGCGCCCAGGACACAAGGCTCTCACCCCATGCTGAGCCTCAGCTTCACGCCGCTGCTGCCCTGGCCGGTGCTCGCGGTGCTCGCCGTCGTCGTGGTGCTGTTCGCGGTCCTCGCCTTCCTGGCGCGCGGCCGCACGGCGATCCTACGGGCGCTGGCGCTCGGCCTGGTGCTCGCGGCCTTGGCCAACCCCGCGCTGGTGCGCGAGGATCGCGAGCCGGTGAAGGACATCGCCGCGGTGATCGTCGACCGGTCCGGGTCGCAGGCGCTCGGCGATCGGCCGGCGGTGACCGACCAGGTCCGGGCCGAGCTGCAGCGACGCTTCGGCGCGCTGGCCAACATCGAGCCGCGCTTCATCGACGTGCCGGACGCCGCCGGCGACGACGGGACCAAGCTGTTCACCGCGCTCGGGCAGGCGCTCGCCGACGTGCCGCCGGAGCGGCTGGCCGGCGTCGTCATGCTCACCGACGGCGTGGTCCACGACATCCCGGCCTCGCTCGCCGCGCTCGGCATCAAGGCGCCGCTGCACGTGCTCGTCACCGGCCACCCGGACGAGCGCGACCGGCAGATCAAGCTGCTGGAGGCGCCGCGCTTCGGCATCGTCGGCAAGGACCTGACGATCCGGGCCGAGGTGATGGAGCGCGGCGGCACCGGCTCGGCCGTCGTCGCCCTGCGCCGCGACGGCGAGGAGATCGGGCGGCGCACCGTGCCGACGGACAAGCCCTTCGACCTCACGGTCAAGATCGAGCACGGCGGCCCGAACGTCGTCGAGATCGAGGTCGAGCCGTTGCCGGGCGAGCTGACCACGGTCAACAACCGCGCCGTGCTGCCGATCGAGGGGATCCGCGAGAAGCTGCGCGTGCTGCTGGTCTCCGGCGAGCCGCACCAGGGCGAGCGCACCTGGCGCAACCTCCTGAAGTCCGACGCCAACGTCGACCTGGTGCACTTCACCATCCTGCGCCCGCCGGAGAAGCAGGACGGCACGCCGATCTCCGAGCTGTCGCTGATCGCTTTCCCGACGCGCGAGCTGTTCGTCCAGAAGATCAAGGATTTCGACCTGATCATCTTCGATCGCTACGCCAACCAGAGCGTGCTGCCCTCGGCCTACTTCGACAACATCACCCGCTACGTCCGGGAGGGCGGCGCGCTGCTGATCGCGGCGGGCCCGGAATTCGCCGGCCCGGCGAGCCTCGCGCGCACCCGGCTCGCCGGCATCCTGCCGGGCGACCCGAACGGGCGGGTCGTCGAGCAGCCCTACAAGCCGACGGCGACGGCCACCGGCAACCGTCATCCGGTGACGCGGGCGCTGCCCGGGGGCGACGCCACGCCACCGGCCTGGGGCGACTGGCTCCGCATCGTCGCGGCGCAGCCGCGGGCCGGCAACCAGCCGCTGCTGTCGGGCGCCGAGAACCTGCCGCTGCTCGCGCTCTCCCGCGAGGAGAAGGGCCGCGTCGCCTTGATGCTGTCCGATCACGCCTGGCTCTGGGCGCGCGGCTACCAGGACGGCGGCCCCTATCTCGACCTGCTGCGCCGCCTCGCGCACTGGCTGATGAAGGAGCCGGCGCTCGAGGAGGAAGCGCTGCGTGCGCAGATGACCGGGCGCGGCCGCGAGGTCCGCGTCGAGCGCCAGACCATGGCGGAGGCGACCGATCTGGTCACCGTCACGAGCCCGACCGGCAAGGTGAGCACCCTGACCCTGAAGCCCTCGGAGCCGGGACTGTTCGGCGCGACCTTCGAGGCGACCGAGCTCGGCCTGCACACCCTGCGCTCGGGCACGCTGGCCGCCTTCGTCAGCGTCGGCCCGCCGAACCCGCGCGAGCTCGCCGACGTGTTCAGCGATACCGAGCGCCTGAAGCCGGTGGCCGACGCCTCCGGCGGCTCGATCCGCCGGGTGGCGGACGCGTCGGGGGCCGTCGCGGTGCCCCGCCTCCAGAGCGTGCGCGGCGGCCGCCTCTCCGGCGCCGACTGGATCGGCTTCCGCCCGAGCGACAGCGCGGTGATCCGCGGCGTCGAGGTGTATCCCCTGGCGCTCGGGCTGGCAGCCCTGGCGCTGCTGGCCGCGGCCGTGCTGGCGATGTGGCTGGTGGAAGGCCGGCGCGGGCGGGCGGCGTAGGCGACGAGTTCTCGCGTCGATATCGAAGCATCAGCGCGTTTCCCTCCCCCCTCTGCGGGGGAGGGAAGAGGCGGTGGCTTCACTCCTGCTCGCGCCGAGGATCACCTCAGCAGCCGCTCAGCCGCGCAGATCCGAAAAGAACCGCGCGATCTCGGCCGCTGCCGCGTCGGGCTTCTCCCGATGCGGGAAGTGCGCCGCGCCGGGGAACGGCGCGAGGTCGAGGTTAGAAAAATAGTCCGGCAGGCGGTCGGTCCAGGCGTAGGGGAAGAGCGGCGAGGAATCGCCCCAGCGGATGCAGGTCGGGACCGCGATGGGCTTCGGCGCGGGCGCCTCGCCGCGGATCATCGCGAGCCGCCCTTCGTTCTGGCTGAGATACCAGTCGAACCCGCCCTGCAGGTTGCCGGGCGCGAGGAAGTTGTCGACGAAGGCGTCGAGCACGTCGTCGAAGGCGTGCGGGTTCGGGCCGGACCAGTGCCGCAGGATGCCGCCGATATAGGTCCGGCAGGCCTCCCGCGAAGAGCCGACGAGATCGGCCGCGTAGGGCATCAGGTGGAAGGACTGGTACCAGATCTCGCGCAGCTTCTCGGGCGCGCCGAGGCGCGGGCCGATGCCGCCGTAGGGGCAGTCGAAGAAGAACAGCTTCCGCAGCCGCTCCGGCGCCATGTGCCCGAGCCCCTGCGCGACGTAGGCGCCGACGTCGTGCGAGACCACGCCGACGCGGGCGACGCCGAGCGCGTCGAGGAGGGCGAGGATGTCCTGCGCGTGGACCTTGACGCCGACCCCGTCGTTCGGCGCCGCATCGGGCTTCCCGGTCGCGCCGAAGCCGCGCAGGTCCGGCGCGATGCAGGTGAAGCGGTCCGACAGCCGCGCCATCACCGGCTCCCAGGTCAGCCAGAATTCCGGCCAGCCGTGAAGCAGCAGCAGCGGCGGGCCGCTGCCGAGCCTGGCGACGTGCATGTCGAGGCCGTTCAGCGGGATGGTGTCGTGGCGGATGCTCGGCATCGCGGTTCCTGTCCTGATCGGCTCCAACGCTCCGGAGGCCGTCGGGTTGTCGCCGGGCCGGCAGGGCGTGCGCGGACGCGCCGGGTTGGCGTGGCGGTGCGGTCCGTCCTAAGCAGGCGGGAACGGCCCGCCGAACGGCCGATCACCGACGAACCGGAGACTGCCCCCTCGTGACAGCGCATCCCGTGATCGGACGATTGTTCGCAGGCACCTTGGCCGCCGCCCTGGCGTTCGCCTGCCTCGCAGGACCCGCGGGCGCGCAATCCGAGCCGGCGCCGCCGGCGGCGGGTGCCGGCTGGGTGCACGCGGTGACGCTGATGGGCCAGCCGAAATACGGCCCGGACTTCAAGCATTTCGACTACGCCGACCCGGCAGCCCCCAAGGGCGGCCTCGTGCGCCTCGGGGCGCAGGGCGGGTTCGACAACTTCAACCTCGTGGTCTCGGGCCTGAAGGGCGACCTGGAGGGCGGGATCGCGCTGCTCTACGACACGCTCACCACCGAGTCGCTGGACGAGCCCTTCACCTCCTACGGGCTGCTCGCTGAGGCGCTGCGCGTCGCGCCCGACCTCGGCTCGGTGACCTACCGCCTGCGCGAGGCCGCGAAGTGGCACGACGGCGTCGCGATCACCCCCGAGGACGTGGTCTGGTCGTTCGAGACCTTCAAGGCGAGCAGCCCGTTCTACGCCGCCTACTACCAGACCGTGGCCAAGGCCGAGGCCACGGGCCCGCGCGAGGTGACCTTCACCTTCTCCGAGACCGGCAACCGCGAGCTGCCACAGGTGATCGGGCAGCTGCGCGTGCTGCCCAAGCACTGGTGGACGGGCAAGGATGCGCAGGGGCGCCCGCGCAACGTCACGGAGACGACGCTAGAGCCACCGCTCGGCTCCGGCCCGTACAAGCTGGAAAAATTCGATCCCGGCCGCTCGGCGACCTACACCCGCGTCGCCGACTACTGGGGCAAGGACCTGCCCGTGAATGCGGGGCGCAACAACTTCAGCACTCAGCGCTACGAGTACTTTCGCGACGGGACGGTGCTCGTGGAGGCGCTGAAGGGCGACCTCTACGATTTCCGCGTCGAGAACATCGCCCGCAACTGGGCCACCGCCTACGACGACGTCCCCGCGGTGAAGGACGGGCGCCTGATCAAGGAGGCCTTCCCCGATCGCGGCAACGGCAACATGCAGGCGTTCATCTTCAACACGCGCAGGGACAAGTTCAAGGACCCGCGGGTGCGGCGCGCCTTCAACCTCGCGATGAACTTCGAGGAGATGAACCGCGCGTTGTTCTACGGCCTTTACAAGCGCATCGACTCGTACTTCTACGGCTCCGAGCTCGCCGCCTCCGGCCTTCCCGAGGGCGAGGAGAAGGCGCTGCTGGAGACGGTGAAGGACAAGGTGCCGCCCTCCGTCTTCACCGCGCCCTACAAGAATCCGGTGAGCGACACGCCCGAAGCCGTGCGCACGAACCTGCGCGAGGCGGTGCGCCTGCTGCGCGAGGCCGGCTACGAGCAGCGCGACGGCCGGATGGTGAACAAGGCCACGGGCGAGCCGCTCACCGTCGAGTTCCTCGAGTTCCAGAACACCTTCGAGCGGGTGATCCTGCCGTTCTCGGCGCAGCTGAAGCTCATCGGCATCGGCACCACCCTGCGGGTGATCGACCAGGCGCAGTATCAGAACAGGATGCGTAACTTCGAGTTCGACGTCACCACCGGCTCCTGGCCGGAATCGCTTTCCCCCGGCAACGAGCAGCGCGAGTACTGGGGCTCGGCCTCCGCCGACAAGCCGGGCTCGCGCAACCTCATCGGCATCAAGGATCCCGCGATCGACGCGCTGATCGAGACGGTGATCTTCGCCAAGGACCGACCGGGCGTCCTGACGGCGACCCACGCCCTCGACCGGGTGCTGCTCGCCCACGAGTTCGTCGTGCCGCAATGGGCCTCGAACGTCTCGCGGACGGTGCGGTGGAACCGCTTCGCGCACCCCGCCGTGCTGCCGCTCTACGGCTCGTCCGGCTTCCCGACGACCTGGTGGTACGACGCGGCGGCGGCCGCCAAGACCGGGGCGCCGCGTTGAGCGGCGTCTCCCGCCGCACCCTGGTCCTCGGCGCGGGCGCGCTGACGGCCGGCGTGGCCCTTCCCGGCGCGGCGGCCGCGGAAAGCCAAGCTTCGCACGGCCTGTCGAGCTTCGGCGAGCTGAAATACCCCAAGGACTTCCAGCGCTTCGATTACGTGAACCCGATGGCGCCCAAGGGCGGCCGCTTCTCGTCGCAGCTGAGCCAGACCTTCGGCAACCAGGCGCCCGACACCTTCAACACCCTGAACGCCTACGTGCTGCAGGGGGAGGGGGCCGCCGGCATGAACCTCACCTTCGACAGCCTGATGGTGCGGGCGCTGGACGAGCCGGACGCGCTCTACGGCCTCGTGGCGCGCGCGGTGACGGTGTCCGAGGACGGGCTGGCCTACACCTTCGCCCTGCGCCCGCAGGCGCGGTTCCACGACGGTTCCAAGCTGACGGCGAAGGACGTCGCCTTCAGCCTCACGCTGCTGCGCGAGAAGGGCCACCCGGAAATCTCGGAGGTGATCCGGGACATGACGGATGCGCGGGCGCTCGACGACGAGACCGTCGTCGTCCGCTTCGCCCCCGGCCGCGCCCGCGACCTGCCGCTCGCCGTGGCGCAGCTGCCGATCTTCTCGGCGGCCTACTACGCCAAGCGCGACTTCGCGGCCTCCAGCCTCGAGCCGCCGCTCGGCTCGGGGCCGTACCAGGTCGGCCGCGTCGACGTCGGCCGCGCGATCGAGTTCGAGCGGGTGCGCGACTACTGGGCCGCGGACCTTCCGGTGATGGTCGGGCAGAACAACTTCGATGCGATCCGGTACGAGTATTTCCGCGATCGCAACGTCGCCTTCGAGGCGTTCAAGGGCGGCGCCTTCACCTTCCGCGAGGAGTTCACCGCGCGGGTCTGGGCCACCGGCTACGACTTCCCGGCGGCGACAGAGGGCCGTGTGGTGCGCACCACCGTGCCGGATGCCCGTCCCTCCGGCACGCAGGGCTGGTGGATCAACACCCGCCGGCCCCAGTTCCGCGATCCGCGGGTGCGCGAGGCGATCGGCCTGTGCTTCGACTTCGAGTGGACGAACAAGAACATCATGTTCGGCGCCTACACGCGCACGGCCTCGTTCTTCGAGAACTCCGTCCTGAAGGCGACCGGCACGCCGTCCCCGGACGAGCTGGCGCTGCTCGAGCCCCTGCGCAAGGACCTGCCGGCGGAGGTGTTCGGCGAGCCGTGGACGCCGCCGGTCTCGGACGGGTCGGGGCAGGACCGCACGCTGCTGCGGCGGGCCGACGCGCTGCTGCGCGAGGCCGGCTGCACCCGCGACGGCGGCCTGCTCACGCTGCCCGGCGGCAAGCCGTTCGAGATCGAGTTCCTCGATTCGAGCCCGGCGCTGGAGCCGCATACCCATCCCTTCATCCGCAACCTCGGCCTGCTCGGGATCAAGGCGACGATCCGCACGGTCGACGCCTCGCAATACCAGTCGCGTCTCAAGGACTTCGACTTCGACATGACCTCGCGGCGCTACGCCAGCGGCGTCACGCCCGGGGCGGAGCTGCGCGAGACCTACGGCTCGCGCTCGGCCGCCACGGCGGGCTCCAACAACCTGTCGGGCATCGCGAACCCGGCGATCGACGCGCTGCTCACCGCCATCGCCGACGCGAAATCCCGCGACGCCCTGAACGCCGCGTGCCGGGCGCTGGACCGGGTGCTGCGCGCCGGGCGCTACTGGGTGCCGATGTGGTATGCCGGCACGCACAAGCTCGCGCTCTGGGACGTCTACGGCCATCCGGCGGAGGGCCCGAAATACGATCTCGGCGCCCCGGCCGTGTGGTGGTTCGACGCCGACAAGGCCAAGCGGATCGGCCGGAACTGACGCGCGGCGCCGGACCGCCGAGCCCCGGCCCTCGGGCCGTCGGCGACACAGGAGACACCTTCGTTGCTCGGCTACATCCTGCGCCGCATCGGCCTGATGATCCCGACCCTGTTCGGGATCATGCTGATCACCTTCACCATCGTGCAGTTCGCCCCGGGCGGGCCGGTGGAGCGGGTGCTCGCGCAGATGCAGGGGCAAGGCGACGGCACGCTCTCGCGCGTCACCGGCGGCACCGGCGACCTCGGCGGCGCGAGCCGGCCGGCCTCGGGCGGCGAGGCGAGCTCGCGCTACCGCGGTGCGCAGGGGCTGAGCCCCGACTTCATCGCAAAGCTCGAGAAGCAGTTCGGCTTCGACAAGCCGGCGCCCGAGCGCTTCGCCAAGATGCTGTGGGACTACGTCCGCTTCGATTTCGGCCGCAGCTACTTTCGCGACGTCACCGTCATCGAGCTGATCAAGGAGCGACTGCCGGTCTCGATCTCGCTCGGCCTGTGGATGACGCTCCTGTCCTACGCGATCTCGATCCCGCTGGGCATCCGCAAGGCGGTCTCCGACGGGGCCCGCTTCGACCGCTGGACCTCGTTCGTCGTCATCGTCGGCTACTCCGTGCCGGGCTTCATGTTCGGGCTGATGCTGATCATCCTGTTCTCCGGCGGCTCGTTCTTCCAGTGGTTCCCCCTGCGCGGGCTGACCAGCGAGGGCTGGGAGACGTTCTCGACCTGGCAGAAGATCGGCGACTACGCCTGGCACATGGTGCTGCCGCTGACCGCCCTGGTGATCGGCGCCTTCGCGACCTCGACGCTGCTGACCAAGAACTCGTTCCTCGACGAGATCCGCAAGCAGTACGTGCTCACCGCCCGGATGAAGGGCCTGTCGGAGCGACGGGTGCTCTACGGCCACGTCTTCCGCAACGCGATGCTGATCGTCATCGCGGGCTTTCCCGGAGCCTTCATCTCGGCCTTCTTTACCGGCTCGCTGCTGATCGAGACGATCTTCTCGCTCGACGGCCTCGGCGAGCTCTCGTTCCGGGCAATCGTCGGGCGCGATTATCCGGTGGTGTTCGCCACCCTGTACATCTTCTCGCTGCTCGGGCTGGCGGTGAACCTGCTCTCCGACCTGATCTACGTCTGGATCGACCCGCGCATCGACTTTTCCGCCCGCGCCACCTGAGCGGCAACGATCAGGTCAGCGGCGACCAGGCCTCAGGGAGGCCGATGCTGGAGACGGCCTCGGCGATGTGGTCGGGGCCGCCCTTCGGCGGCCAGTGCCCCGAGCCCTGCGCCGCGCGGCGCAGGGACGCCCGCTCCCCCAGGCTCGGGAAGCCCCAGATGTGGGTGATCCGCGGCGCGCCGTCGAGCGCGTACAGGTTGGTCACGAGGTGGTCGGTGTAGGGCTTGGCCGGCGGCACGGCCGCCTCCCAGGCGTCGAGCGTCGGCGGCAGGCCGCCAGGCTTCAGGCGGTAGGTGCGGAACTCGTAGACGCCGCCGCGGGCGCCGGTGCGCACCGGCGGCAGGAACGGAAAGGCGGCGTAGCTGTCCATCTCCAGGGCGGTCGCGACGCCGCCGGCGTTGAACGGGCTCGCGCTCATGAGGGCGCGACGGCGCTCGGCGCTCATGTCCTCCGGCGCCTCGAAGCCGCGCAGGACCAGGAGCCGGCCGAGCATCCCGATCTCGGTGCGCCAGCTCCCGAGCACGCTGCCGCCGGCCTCGGGCGCGCCGACCCAGGCCGCTGCCCCCTCGGAGGCGCGATCGAGCGCGTTCAGGGGGCATGAGAGCGCGGCGAGTTCGTAGAGCATGCCCATCGGCCTCCGGCTGATCAGCCGGGGATATGGGGCCGCGCGCCGTGCGGGCCCAGCACCCGCCCGACCGTCGCGCGCAGCGCGTGGCGGCTGCGATACCCCACCGCCGCCGC